>JAUVVP010000179.1 GCA_030604585.1 Planctomycetota bacterium
GCTCGGTCAGGTTGTAGGCGAACTGGAGGTAGTTCTGGGCCAGGTCGCCGCGCACGCGCGAGACCAGGGCGCGCGGCCCGACGACGGTGACCCGCGCTGCCGTCTCGCTCTGGTGCAGCAATTCGTAGTTGGGCGGGGCCGTGATGCTGACGGTCGCCCGCACGGTCGCCTCATCGGTGACCTGGCTGCTGGCATAGCTCCAGACGGCCAGCGAGATGATCAGCGCCCACGCCTGCAGCCGGAAGTTGCCGAAGATCGCCCTGAGCGTTCTCTTAAGCATCGCAGTTGGTGCTCACTCCGGTTCCACCGGTTCGGCGGCCAGTTCCTCCAGCGCACGGCGCAGCGACTTCTCGTCTATGCCGCGTTGGATGCTCCCTCCGACGGCCAGGGAGACCTGGCCGGTCTGTTCGCTGATGATGATGGCGGCCGCGTCCGACTCCTCGGTCACGCCGATGCCCGCCCGATGGCGCGTGCCGAGCTCGGTGGAGAACTGGGGGCTCTCAGTCAGGGGAAACAGGCAGCCGGCCGCCGCTATCCGCTGCTGGCGGATCACGATGGCGCCGTCGTGCAGGGGCGTGCCGGGCCAGAAGATGGTCTTTATCACCTCGGCAGTGACCTCAGCGTCGAGCCTGACCCCGGCCTCGACGTATCCCCGCAGGCCCACCTCCCGTTCGAGTGCTATCAGGCCCCCGATCCTGTCGCGCGAGAGGCTGAAGGTAGCCTTGACCAGCTCGTCGGTGAAGCGGCTGTGCGGGCGGAAGAACATGCGGAACAGCGGGTTCTGCCCCAGCCGTATCAGCGCCCGCCGCACCTCCGGCTGGAACAGTATGAACAGCGGGATCACGATCACGGGCGCCAGCGAGGTGATCACCCAGTTGAGGGTGTCGAGCTGGAACTTGCGCGTCAGGATGATGGCCGTGGCGGCCAGCATCACCGCGAAGAGCGCCAGGCCCTTGAGGATGCCCGCCCCCCGCGTGCCTTGCATGATCCGCAGGAACGCATAGACGAACAGAAAGATGATGAACACCTCCAGGGCGGCCCGCCCCAGAATCGGCGCCCAGATGGTGAGCCAATGGCCGATCTCCTGGAGGAATTCAGTCATTGGTGTACTCGATCCCCTTTCTGATGGCCTCGCAGACCCTGACGACTTCCACGGCGGGCCGCACGTCGTGCACGCGCACGATGTGACAGCCCGACAGTGCCGCGCTCGCCACGGTGGCCAGGGTCCCGTAGAGGCGCTCGTCAGCCGGCAGGTCCAGGATCATGCCGAGCATGGACTTGCGGGAGGGGCCGACCATCAGCGGCCTGCCCAGCCGGTGCAGCTCGTGCAGCCGCCGCAGCAGCTCCAGGTTGTGCTCCAGGGCCTTGCCGAAGCCGAAGCCCGGGTCCACGATCAGCCGGCCCTCGTCAATCCCGCCGGCCGCCGCGTGCTGAATCCGCTCCTCCAGCCACGCCGCCACCTCGGCGACCACCTCCCCGTAGGTCGGGTTCTGCTGCATGGTCTTCGGCCGGCCCTGCATGTGCATCAGGACGACGGGCACTTTCCGCTCCGCCGCCAGCGGCGCCATCTCGGGGTCCGTGCGCAGGGCGCTAACGTCGTTGATCATCTCGGCGCCCGCCTCCAGGCCGGCCTCGGCCACCTCGGCCTTCTGCGTATCAATGCTGATGAGCGCAGTCATCTCCGCCGCCAGCTCCTCGATGACGGGGATGACGCGGTTCTTCTCCTCCTCGGCGGAGACGGGGTCGCTGCCGGGCCGCGTGCTCTCGCCGCCCACGTCAATGATGTCGGCCCCCTCCGCGCACATGTCCCGGGCCTGGCGGACGGCGCTGGTCAGCGTGAAGAACCGGTCCCCGTCGCTGAAGGAGTCGGGCGTAACGTTCAGGACCCCCATCACCAGGGGCCTCGGACCCATGTCCAGCGCGCGGCCGGAAGGCAACTCAATCCGGAAGGGCGGACGTTCCCACCAGGCGCCGCCCGCAGCATGGGCCGCCTCCTGCATCGCCTCCTCCTGGCCGCCGTCGGCCGTGCTGGCCCCCCTGCGACACCGTGCGAATGTAATTGACCGGCGGGCCGATTGCAAGCTCCTTGCCCGCCATACTCCTTTTGTGGCATATTCTACGGGACGCCCGTCCCTGAGGGAAGCCTGGATGAAGGTTGAGCTTTTCGACTATGAGCTGCCCGAGGACCTCGTCGCCGCCACGCCCGCCGAACGGCGGGATGAGTCGCGCCTGCTGGTGTTGGACCGCCGCAGCGGGGCCGTGTCGCACCGTTGGTTCTATGGGCTGCTGGAGGTGCTGCGCGACGGCGACCTGCTGGTGATGAACGACGCGCGCGTGATATCCGCGCGCCTGCACGCCGTCAGGGAGACGGGAGGCGCCGTGGAGCTGCTGCTGGTCAGGCCGCAGGATGCGGGTGCCCCTCAGGCCGGCCTCTGGCTGGCCATCGTAAAGAGCAGCGGCCGCCTGCGGGAAGGGGAGCCCCTGCGGCTGCGCGTGCCCGAGGCGCAGGTCACCCTCGTGGAGAGGAAGGGCGGCGGGTACTGGACGGTCTCGCTCGATGACGGCCGCGTGCCGCCGGGAGCAATACTGAAGGCCGGCGCCATGCCCCTGCCGCCCTACATCATCAGGCGCCGCCGGCGACTGGGTCTGCCTGCCGAGATGCCCGAGCTGGATAGTAAGCGGTATCAGACCGTCTTTTCCCGCCGGCCGGGCGCCGTGGCTGCGCCGACGGCCGGGCTGCACTTCACCGAAGAGCTGCTGGACCGCATCCGGCAGGCGGGCGTCGAGACCCGCATGCTCTCGCTGCTGGTGGGGCCGGGCACCTTCGAACCGGTCCGCACCCGGAACGTGGAAGACCACTGCTTGCAGGCGGAGTACTTCGAGCTGCCGGCCGAGACGGCCGCCGCCGTCGCCGGTGCGCTGCGCGACGGCCGGCGAGTCGTCGCGACCGGCACTACCACCTGCCGCGTGCTGGAGTACGTGGCCCGCTCCGGGCGCTGGGAAGAGCAGAGCGGCTGGACGGACCTGTTCATCTATCCGCCGTTTGAGTTCCGCGTCGTCGGCGCCCTCATCACCAACTTCCACCTGCCTTGCAGCACGCTCCTGATGCTGGTGGCCGCCCTCGCCGGCCGCGAGAGCGTCCTGAGCGCCTATCGCACGGCCGTGCGCGAAGGCTATCGCTTCTACAGCTACGGCGACGCGATGTTCATCGCCTGAGCCGCTTGGCGGGTTCATCGCCACTCGACCATGGCCTTTGTGTAGGCCTGCTCGATCAACTGCTTGCCCCTGCCGACGGCGGGCGGACCATGGCCCGGCAGCAGCGTGTCCAACTCCATGTGGGCCAGCCTTCGGAGCGTCTCCAGATACGTTGGCCTGTGGTAGCCGGGCCCGCCCGCCCATCCCAGCTCCAGCGTCCCGCCCTCCGGGCCGACCTCGACAAGGTCGCCGCAGAACCAGAGGCGTTCGTCATTCAGCACGGTCTCGAAGATCATTAGACCGTTGGTGTGGCCCGGCGCCGCGATGCAGCGTATCGCGAGGTCCGCGATCTCGAGTGCCTGGCCATCCTCGACGACGACGTCGGTCTCGCAGCGCTCGAACGTGCGATGCATGGCGTAGCCGATGCAGCGGTCGTCCCCCGATGCCATGGCCTCGGCCGCGTCGCGGCTGGCCACGATCCTGGCTCCCATGCGCCGGAACCGGGCCGCATGGCTGCTGTGATCGAAGTGCGCGTGGGTCACCAGCAGGTGGGTCACCTCGGAGAGGTCGATCCCCCAGCGCTTGCAGTTGGGCCCCAGGGCATCAAAAGAGTCCTCTGCCATGTGGCCGGAGTCGATCATGATCGTTGCTCCGGCGGCTCGAACGAGGTAGCCGTTCTGATGCCGGCCGTAGGGAAAGCCGTTGACCAGGTAGACGCCTGGGACGATCTGCATGAGCTACGCCCTCTCAGAGACCTGTTGTGTTCCCGGTGGCAGCCGGGGGCGAATATAGGAAGCCGAGGGCGACCTGTCAATCTTCTCGCGGCCGGAGCCCCCTGTGCCTATAATGCCGCCGAGCCGGCTCGGCAGGTCGCCGACGATGAATCGTGGCGACTGCGGCACGAACGAACGGTTCGAGAACGAGAACGAGCACGAGCGGGCGGCGCCCGCCGTCATTGGGACGGCCGATAGGATAGTCGCCTTAGGGCGACGTGGCGGAACGGATGACTATGGAATTCGAGCTGACCGGACAGGACGCTGATACCCGTGCTCGTAGCGGACGGCTTCGGCTGCGCTCCGGAGAGGTGGAGACGCCGGCCTTCATGCCCGTGGGCAGCCGCGCCTCCGTGCGCGGATTGACGCCGGGCCGGCTTCGCGAGTGCGGGGTGCAGATGGTGCTGGCCAATGCCTACCACCTCGCCCTGCGACCGGGCGCCGAAGTCGTGGCCCAGCTCGGCGGCCTGCACGCGTTCATGGGCTGGGACGGCCCTCTCCTGACCGACAGCGGGGGCTACCAGGTCTTCTCGCTTGCCGGCCACCGTGTGATCACCGAGGAGGGGGTGCAGTTCCGCAGTCCCGTGGACGGCCGGGAGGTCTTCCTCGGACCGCGACGCTGCATGGAGGTCCAGAACCTGCTCGGGGCCGACGTCGCCATGGTGCTCGACCACTGCTCGCCCTACCCGTGCGACCGGGAGCCGGCCGAGGCGGCGGCGGAGCGCACGCTGCGCTGGAGCGCCGCCTGCAAGGAGGCCCACGGCCGCGACGACCAGGCGCTGTTCGGCATCGTCCAGGGAAGCACCTTCGACGACCTGCGGGAGGCGAGCGCGCGGCGCACGGTCGAGCTGGGCTTCGACGGCTACGCCATCGGCGGGGTGAGCGTCGGCGAGGAGGAGCATCTCCGCCGCCGCGTTGTCGCCCTCACCGCGCCCATGCTGCCGGCGGACCGGCCCCGCTACCTGATGGGCGTCGGTTTCCCTCCGGACGTGATCGCCGCCATCGGCGACGGCGTGGACTTGTTCGACTGCGTCGCGCCCACGCGCATGGGACGCAACGCCACGGCCTTCACGCCCGGGGGCCGCGTCCGGCTGCGCAACAGCGGGCTGAGGGCCGACCGGCGGCCCGTTCAAGACGGTTGCGACTGCCCGTGCTGTCGGTTATACTCGCGCGGGTACTTGAACCACCTGTTCCGCGTCGGCGAGATGCTCGGCCCCATCCTGCTGAGCGTCCACAACCTGGCATTCTACGCTCGCATGATGACCCAGGCCCGGCGCGCGATACGTCAAGGCCGATTCGGGCAGTTCAGGGACGGGTTCATTGCCCGCTACGACAGTGGAAAGGAACAGTAATGGCAGGTCTGCATAACGCGGCGTTCGTGCTGGCAGCGGAGACGGGAGGACAGGCGGCCGCAGCGCCGGCTCAGGGACAACCGGGCGGGTTCGGGCAGGGGCTCATCGGCCTGCTGCCCATCGTTGCCATCCTGGTCCTGTTCTTCTGGTTCATGAGCCGCTCCCAGAAGAAACACGACCGGAAGCGCAGGGACATGCTCGACAGCATCCGCA
>JAUVVP010000262.1 GCA_030604585.1 Planctomycetota bacterium
GCAGGGCGCGGACCAGCTCGCCCGCCGCCGGGCCGCTCAGTATCGAACCGGGATTCAGCCGGACCGAGAACTCGTGGCTCATTCGGTGCCCGCCGGCCCAGGCCTCGAACCGCCCGGACACCGCCCCTCCCTGCGGCAGCCGCAGCAGTGCAGCCACGGGCTGGTTCGCAAAGTCCGCACGCGCCGGCAGCATCACACCGGCAGGCCCGTGCCGGACTTCCACAGATGCTTCCGTCAGGGCGGGCCGGCGCAGGTTTGCCATGAGATCCATCACCGCCAGCTCCGGCGCGGCGGAGCCCGGCAGCGCAAGTGCGACGCCTCCGGATGCAGCGCAGAGGGCCCGATATGCCCGCGCGGGCTCGTCGGCGCCGACCTGCAGGACGGCGACCCGCAGCCGGTCGGCGTCCAGGATCGCCCGGCATTCGGCCAGGTCCCCCACGTCATCCCGGCCCGTGACGAACAGGAGCAGCCCCTCGCCTTCCGCCGTCGAGACGAGCGCGATCGCCCCCTGCAGGAAGTCGCGCGTCGCGCCCTCTCCCCCGTCCCTGAAGTGCCACAGGCGCTCGAGCAGGGCTTCCACGCGGGCGGGGAAATGCCGCATCAATCGGTCCGGGTCCGGCCGCAGTTGGCCGTCGTAGGCCAGCAGCGCCGTCAAAGCACCGGGCGGAAGGAATTGCAGCAGCCCTTCGAGCACTTCGTGGGCACCGGCCCGGCCGCCCGGCCCGAAGTCCGCCGTCCCATCGAAGGCAATGAAGATGTTGCGCCCTTTTCTCACCCATTCCTCCTCCTTGGGGTCGGGCCGCCAGGCAACCAGTGCGTGGACGCCGGATTCCGTCTCCAACCCCACGGCGTCAACGCCTTCGGCCCTGGAGGGCCTGAACTCCAGCACCAGAGGGGTCCGCGGGTCAACGCCGTCGCCGGACCACGACCACCTGACCGTATCCGCCTTCTTCAAACGGTAGTTCAGGGTCGGGCAGACGAACTCGCGGAACCCGCCTTGCGCCTCGGCCGTTACGTTCAGGTCCAGCCGCCCCATCTCTCGCCCCGTCCAGACCTCCGGGTTCAGGCCCAGCGCATAGAACTCGCTGCGACACCTGAGAAGGCAGACGGCTGCGAGGTCGTAGTTGCGCTGCTCGCCCGGTGCCAGTTCGACCACGGCCGGGCCGGTCTCGGCCAGCGGCGGAGGCAGCAAGATGTCCCGGGGACTCAGCGCTCCCTGCCAGGGCTCGGAGCCCGTGTTGCGCAGCGTGACCTTCAGGCTCGCCAGAGCCAGCGGCCCACGCATCAGGACGCTTATCTCCAGCCCCTCGATGACGACGCCCGGCGGCAGTGCGCACCTCTCAGGCGCCAGGGGAACCGAGGCGAGCTGCCGGGCCGACAGGTGGCGGCCGTCGTAGGAATCAAGCCCCTTCAGCCAGTGCGTCAGTTGGCCGGCGCGCCCTTCCCGCACGGGACCGGAAAGTTCCCCATCAACCAGCATCGCCGACTGACCGCCGCTCAACTGCCTCGGCCCCTCTTCCCTTTCGACCGCGACCTGGCCCGACACGCACCCCACGCGGAGTCGCTTCATCGAGATGGAGGCGGTGAACTCGCCCCGCCGGCACGTCAGCAGGCCGTTGGCCGACACCAGGCGCACGGGCTCCTGCGCAGCGCCGGTGCAGCGGGCGTAGACGCGTCCCGCCATAAGCTCTGCGCTCGCGGGCTCGCCGAGCGCGATGGACGACATGCCGGCCAGCCACCACTCGACCCCCTCGCCCCGGACCTTCAGCACGGAGTCCGGGCCGGTGCGCAGCCGAGCGCCGGCCGGCAGAAAGTCACGTCGTCCGAGGTCTCGCCATTTCGACGCGCCAGGGGTGCTGATCTCCACGCTGCCGGACAACAGGATGACCTCGCCCATGCTGGGGATCGGCTCGTACTCGCCCCGGAAGAGCACCATCAGGCCGACGGTCATCACGATCAGCGCCGCCACCGCGCCAATGAAGATGAGCGCCTTCTGCCCGCCGGGACGCTCCGGTGTGGGGACGGCGGGAGGACGGTCGGCCGGCCACACCTCTGCCAGCGCCTGTTGGATGCCCTCCGCCAGCAGTTCGTCCAGTTCTTCGGGGACTTCCACCGGCGCCATGCCGCGCACCTCGTCGCGGATGCTGTGGTAGGTGGCCAGCCGCTTGACGCAGGCCAGACAGGTGCGCAAGTGCTCGGCCAGAGCGGCGTCCACCGCGCTGCCCGGCGCGGCCACCAGGGCTCTGACCATCCGCGCAGCGGCTTCCTTACACTTCACCGGCGCCCCCTCTCCGCCGGAAGAGATCGGTGCGAGCAAGGCGGCGGTAGGCCTTCCCCAGGCATTTCCAGGTGCGCTCGACGCTGAAGTTGCAGGCCTTGGCGGCCTCGGTGACGCTCAGCCCCACCACCGTAACCAACAGGAACGGCTGGCGCACGGCCTGGGCCATGTCCCGGATGTGGAAGAACAGCTTGCCGCGTCGCGACGCCTGCTCCGCCCGCTTGATATCGTCCAGCAGGTCCGTCAGGCCGAACATCTCCGGATGCGTGGCGGGCACCGAATTCTGGGTAGTGGCGGCGTAGAGCCAGCTCCTGAAGGACTCGAAGCCCTCGAACGGGCGCCGGTAGGCGGCGAGCTGCGCCCAAACGTTCCGCAGGAAGCGCGCGGCCGCATCCTGCTTGCCCGTGCTGAGCACCAGGTACCAGTTCAGCTCCGTGCGGTAACGCTGCACGAGAACGTCGAGCGCCGCATCCCGGCCGCGGACGAATTCCGCCCAGAGGTCCTCGTCGGTCGGCCCGCTCAGTTCTTGCTGGGAACTGCTTTCGGTCATTGGCATGCCTTTCCAACCCGATGCACCCATTCTAATCCGCCGGATTGCTGGCGGAAAGGCCCGTCGGGCTCCGGGTGCATTGACATCAGGCAGGTGGTAGAATGTGCAGCACCTGCGCAGGGAGACCGGCCAATGCGTGTAGGAATCGGCTACGACCTCCATCGCCTCGGGGCCGAGCGGCCGCTGAAGCTCGGCGGCATCGAGTTCCCCGGCCAGCCGGGCCTCATCGGCCACAGCGACGCGGACCCCGTCATGCACGCCGTGGCCGACGCCATCCTCGGCGCGGCCGCCCTCGGCGACATCGGCGAGCACTTCCCGGACACCGACCCCGAGTGGAAGGACGCCGACAGCGCCCGCATCCTCGCCGAGGCCGCCCGCCTTGCGCTCGCGAACCGCTCCCTCGCGCCCGTCAACGTGGACGTTAACGTCATCG
This sequence comes from Planctomycetota bacterium, assembly GCA_030604585.1. Classification (GTDB taxonomy): domain Bacteria; phylum Planctomycetota; class Brocadiia; order SM23-32; family SM23-32; genus JAUVVP01. Next base: position 3,262 of record JAUVVP010000262.1, read on the forward strand.
CCGAGCGGCCCAGACTTGGCGACAAGAAGGACGCCATGCGGGCGCGCCTGGCGGAGGTCCTGTCACTGCCCGTGGAGTCCATCAGCGTCAAAGCCCGCACCGCCGAGGGGCTCGGCCCAGTCGGCCGCGGCGAGGCAATAGAAGTCCAGGCCGTGGTCATGATGCGCAACGCGACCCGAACGTCTGACCAATAGGCGCGCCGGCGCGAGAGCAATATCCTCGCGTATGGCTCGGTGCGTCCCGGGCCGCGCCCGGTGCAGCTACCCTTTCGCCAAACGACGTGACTTCTCCGTGGCGGCCACGACGGCGTCTATGAACGCCTTGCGCAGGCCGGCCCTTTCCAGCGCGCGGAGCCCCTCTATGGTCGTGCCGCCGGGCGTGGTCACCTGGTCCTTAAGCTGGCCGGGATGCCTGCCGGTCTGGAGCACCATCCGCGCCGCGCCGAGCACCGTCTGCGCGGCCAGTCGAGTGGCCGTCTCTCCGGGCAGGCCCATCTTCACCCCGCCCTCGCTGAGGGCTTCTATCGCCAGGTAGACGTAGGCGGGCCCGCTGCCGCTCAAGCCGGTGACGGCGTCCATGTGCTTCTCGTCGAGGCGCACGCAGACGCCCACGGACGCCAGCATCTCTTCCACCAGAGCGGAGTCCTCATCGGTCGCGCCGCTGCCGGTGCAGTAGGCCGATGCTCCCTCGCCCACCAGCGCCGGGGTGTTCGGCATGGCCCGTATCAGGCGTTCGGTGGCCAGCATGTCGTGCAGGGCGCCGAGGGTTACGCCGGCCGCAATGGAAACGATCAGGTGGTCGGGCGTAAGGCAGGCGGCAATTGCGTCGGCCACCACGGGCACAACGTTCGGCTTGACGCTCAGCACGACAACCTCGCACTCATCCACCAGGCGCAGGTTGTCGGCGAAAACGTTCCCCCCGATCATCCCTGCGAAGACCTTCCGGCGCTCCTCCGACGGGTCGCTGGCGTAGAGCTTCTCGACGGCGGCGGCGCCGGCGGTCAGCATGCCCTTCAGGAGCGCCTCGGCCATGACGCCGGCCCCGATGAAGCCCACGTTGCGCTCGATCATCGTTCTCTCCCTGCGGATTGGCTTCGGGCGACAGAAGCTGCGCGTATTATTGGCAAAACGGGCCTGATTTGCAATAATCGGCGGTCTGCCCTCAGGTTGGGAGTCGGCGGGCGCCGGCGCGATCAGACGTCGGTGGAAGTCGCCCGACAAGCGCGATACAATCCATCTGCACATCTGTATGCCGGGATGAGGTAATGC
>JAUVVP010000428.1 GCA_030604585.1 Planctomycetota bacterium
AATGACGGCCGCGCGCCGCTCCACCTGGCCACCGAGCACTGGGCGACGGAGATGGCCGAGCTGCTGATCGAGTTGGGGGCGGATGTCGGCGCGACCGACGTCTCCGGCAGGACGCCGCTGCACTGGTCCGCTATGGTGAGCGGGTGGGGGCCGACCCAAGTGCTGATCGAGAACGGGGCGGACGTGAACGCGCAAGACGAGAACGGGCAGACCCCCCTGCACCGCGCCGCGCGGCGTGCGACCGGGAGGACTATCCGGCTGCTGCTGGAGAATGGAGCCCGCCCTGACTTGACCGACATCACAGGCGGGACGCCCCTGCACGAGGCTTCTATCTTCGGACACGTCGAGGGGGCAGAAGTGCTCCTGGACGGTGGCGCCGACATAGATGCCCGGACCAATGACGGCTTGACCCCCATCGCACTGGCCCAGCAGTGGAAGCATGCGACCGTCGTCGCCTTCCTGCGCGAACGCGGCGCTGCCATGGAATGACCCATGACCCAGACTCGGCTCTGCCCCAAGTGTTGCCGCAAGGCTTCAAGGTCGGCACTGAAGTCATCGTACCTATAGTCGGTCAGGTTCCTTGGCTATTCCGAGCGCCCTGTGCCACGCGTGTCGAGATATACCACCGTGAACAATGTCTCCAGCCGACCTAGCGTATGGTAGTAAAGGTCTGAGCTCGGTCCCCAGCCCGGCGTGGGAAGGAGACACACTGGACCCACACCGCACACTTTGTGCCACAGGTTGAGGCCGTTCAGTCGCACCGTGAACTCGCCGGTCGCGATGGAACCCATATGTACTGCCCTCTAGAGTAGAGAGATGGATACTTCCACAGTAATGCATACCACCGAAGCCGGTCACCGACAAGGCCTGGCCGCTTAGCAACACTGGCTGACGGAAGCATCAGCCTCGACAACAGCAGGTCGTGGCGTATAATCGGGGGTGGCAGGCGACGGCTATCGCCCCGGGGAAGAAGTGACGGCATGCTGGACGCATGGGGAGGACGGTGAGCCTGCCGGAGAGCCGGGACGCACCGACATCGCCGTCCTGCTCCGCCAGAGCGGAGCCGTCCAGTAGCGCGGGAATCCGGCGCCTACGGTACGGGCTCCGCCACCAGGCCGACGGTCCCCTCGCCGATGGCCACAAGGCCGTACGGCGTGCTGAGGAACTGCAGCACCATGCCGCCGTCCAGGATATCGTTGTCGATGATCTGCGCCCGGTCGAAGTCCTGGCCGCGCGTCAGAATGGCTATCTGGGAGCGGCCGTAGCGCGCCCAGAGCCGGTCGCCATGGACGGCGGCGCTCATCAGCATGATCTGCCGCAGTTGGACGGGATCGACCTCGGGTGTAATCGCGGAGGGCAACCCGGTGAACGGCGCCTTCATGAGCCGCAGCGTCCCGTCGTTCCCTGTCCCGATCCAGCCTTCTGCGTCGCGCCCGGCAAGCACCACCTCAAGCCGCGCCTCGGCCTCGCTAATCCGGGCCAGGAACCACGAGTCCTTGAGCCAGTGTCCTCCCGGACTCGGAACCATGTGGGCGATGGACTGCGACCCCACGGTGTGGAGGCGGACCGGTTCGTGGGTCTCGGCGGCCACCCGCCAGAGGCCCCTTACTGAGGGTCGCCCGCTGGCCCGCATGAGGACCGCCCCCGGCACGGACATGAGTTCCGCGATCTGGTAGGGCACCCCCGCGGAGAAAGGCGGGTCGCCCTTCATCGTGCTGACGAAGACGGGCTCGAACTTGCGGGCCGCGGGATCGTAGATGCCGAGTCCGCTCTCACCGTTGCGGTAGGCCAGCCAGAGCCGGTCGCCGTGCCCCGCGAGCGCCGTCATGCGGCCACGAGGCAGGCCGTCCTCCTCAGTCAGGACGCGCACATCCACCAGAAGTCCCGCGCCTCGGCTCCCCGAGCCGGGGAACTCGACCAGGCCCACGTCGTTCACGAGCAGGTAGCTGTGCTCGGGGCCGATGGCGATGCCGCGGAACCGGTGCCACTGCCCGCCCCTCACTTCCTGCCCCTCAGTCTGCCATAGGGCGACCGGCCGACAAGCGGTCATGTCGATGCCTGCCAGGCCGAGCTTGGGGCTCCTGCCGTGCTCATTGAAGCCGAGCCAGAGCACACCATCGCGGAGGGCTACGCGGGCGTATATGGCCGCCAGTTCCTTGGTCCAGAACCCCCACTTCCTGGGCCAGTCATCGGCCCGCACGAGCATCCGCACCGACCAGTCCCGCGCTTCGGCCGGACGTATGAGTTCCGGGAAGGACGCCAGGATGGCGGCCACCTGCTCCCGCCTCTTCAGCGCGTCCTGCGCCTTGCCTTCCCCTTCCAGGGCCCGTGCCTGCTGTTCCAGTTCCTGCAGCCTGCCGCGGTAGGCATCCCGGACGTCCTCTGCGCACTCGCTCACGCGCACGAGCGCCGGCCCGGCGTCCTCATGGTCGGCCCAGGGCTCCAGCCCAGCGGCCAGCCGGTCCATAGTGCGAACGTAATCGGACGCCACATCCGGTCCCACGTAGCCCGGTCGGAAGTGCATGGGGATGAGCCACCAGCCGGGCTCCCACAGCAGCAGTCCGTCCACGTCTCCCGTCTCGAGCAGAGGTGAGTAGATGCTGTCCAGCGTGGCGATCCTGTCCGCCAAAGAAAGGTCTGCGCAAATGGCGCCCTTGAGCTGGTGGTGCATGACGATCCGCGCGGGTCGCGAAAAGCCGCGGGACATGTCGAGGTCGGTCTCGAACACATCCAGGGCCTGCTCGAGATAGGCGCGCCGGTCGACGAGCCGGGCCAACTCCTTACCCCGTTCCGCTCCGACAGACCATTCGATCGGCAGTCCGATCGGCAGGAAGCTGTCGAGCTGCCTGGAGAGTTTGATGGAGGCAATGAGCCCGAAGAAGCGCACGAGCGGGTCCTCGTCCTTGGCCAGATCCCGGAAGTAATCGAGCAGCGACCGGCAGAACCCCAGGTCGGCATCGATCACGTGCCAGGAACTGCCGCCGTGCAGGTCGAGCCGCAGGTCGCT
>JAUVVP010000478.1 GCA_030604585.1 Planctomycetota bacterium
AGGCGCTCGATGCGGCGCACGTTCTCGATGACGTCCTCGGGCAGTTCCTCGACCTCCTCGACCTCCTGCTCGGCAACGGGACGGACCTGGCCCGTCTCGAGGTAGCCCAGCACCGCCTGCGCCGCCCGATGTCCGCTCGCCACGGCCTCGATGGCGCTGCCCGGCCCTGTCACGACCTCGCCGCAGCAGAAGACGCCCTTCTCGGACGTGGCCATGGTCGCCGGGTCGAAGACCAGCAGACCGCGCTCGGTCAGCTCCACGCCGCTGCCCTGCACAAGGTCCAGGTTGGAGGCCTGCCCGATGGAGATGATGACCATCCGGCCGGCGATCGTGCTGAGCCGCTCGTCGAAGTAGGTGGGTGCGAAGTTGCCATCCTCGTCGAAGACACGCTCCACCTCGCGGACCACGATGCCCGTGATGCCGCCGTCCTCCACGACGACCTTCGTCGGGCCGCGGCGATAGACGAACTCTATGCCCTCTTCGAGCGCCTCGCGGCACTCCCAGTCCCAGGCGGGCATCTCCTCCTCGTTCTCCAGGCAGACCATCTTGACGGTCCGGGCGCCGAGGCGGATGGCGGTCCGCGCCACGTCCACGGCCACGTTGCCGCCGCCGATGACGATGACGTGCTCGCGCACCTCCACCGGCTTGCCCAGCGCCACGTCGCGCAGGAAAGGCGTCCCCATCAGCACGTCCGGATGGTCGCGGTTCTCCAGGGGCAGGTCGCGGCCCTCGGACAGGCCACGGCCAGCACGATGGCGCCGTGCTTCTGCCGGAGGTCCTGAAGGCCGATGTCCTTGCCCACGGCAACGCCGGCCCGCACGTCCACGCCGAGCGCCACTATGTCGTCGAGGTCCTGCTGGAGGATGTCGTCGGGGAGCCGGTACTTGGGGATGCCGCAGGAGAGCAGGCCGCCCGGCTTCGGCAGCGACTCGTAAACCGTGACGGCGTAGCCCTGCTTGATGCAGTCGTGAGCAACGGTCAGCCCGGCCGGCCCGGACCCGACCACGCCGATGGTCTCGGAATGGGTGATGTCGGCCTTGCGGCGCGTGCGCGTACGGTAGTCCAGTGCGCGCTCGGAGGCGAAGCGCTTCAGGTTGCGCAGCGCCACCGGCTCGTCCACGTCCTGGCGGCGGCATTTCTCCTCGCAGGGATGGTGGCAGATGAGGCTGCAAACGGACGGGAAGGGGTTGAACTCCCGGATCTTCTCGAATGCCTCCTCATACCTGCCCTGCGTGATCAGGTCCACATAGGCCCGCGTATCGGTGCGGACCGGGCAGGCGGCGCTGCACGTGGCGCAGCGCTCGATCTCGACGCCGCCGGCTACTGCGGAGCTTCTCTCGGCCAATTCCGGCTACCTCCGTGACATCCCAACGGCTTGTGTCAACGAGCTTCCCGTCTGCCGGGGATCATGATAGCGCCACCGCGGAGCACAGCAGATGGACCGCAGCGCAGGCATGTGCAGGGCGTAAGGAGCCTATCCGGTTCATGGTAGCAGGCCGGCCCGAACCTGTCAAACGAACTGGCTCGACAGCGGCCCAGAAGGCCTGAAACGCCCTTCAAATGCCGCCGGAGCCGCACCTGCGCTCCACAAGCGCTGCGTAGGCCCGCTGAAGGCGTTGGGTGACCCCGTGGGCGCCGAGCACTTGCTCCGGACAGTCCAGCAGCTTCGAGACGGCCATGATGCCGCGCAGGGAGTTGGTGCAGAAGACCTCATCGGCGGCTGCCAGGTCATCCTCGGCGTAGGCGCCTACCTCGATGGGCAGCCCCTCCGCGCCGCACAGTTCCATGACCACCTGGCGCGTGATGCCGGGCAGCAGGCCGCACGAGACGTCCGGCGTCAGGACCACGCCGTCCCTGACCAGAAACAGGTTGGTGATGGCGCCCTCGGTCAGCCGGCCCTGCGAGTTGAGGAAGAAGACCTCGTCGGCGCCCCGCCGCCGCCCCTCGGCCAATGCCAGCACGTTGAGCTGGTAGCTGATGCTCTTGTGGCGGACGATGGGCGAATGCTCGTTGCGGCGGTAAGGCGAGCGGGCCAGCACAAGCGACGGCAGCGCATCCAGCGGCGGCAGCTCCATCGGCCGTGCCTCGGCGAAGACGGTCGGTTCGTCGGTCCGCAGTTCGGTGAGCTTCCCGGCATGGGGGCCGCGGCTGACGGTGATGCGCAGGTAGCCGTCGCGGACGGCGTTGGCCTCGATCAGCTCACGGATGCCGGCGGCGAGCTTGGCCGCGTCTACTTCGACCCCGAACCCGGTCTCACGGCAGGATGAGGCCAGCCGCTCCAGGTGACGGTCAAGGAACACGGGCACACCATGCAGGATGCGCGTCGTCTCGAAGAAGCCGTCGCCGTAGAGGAAGCCCCTGTCGAACGGCGCGATGGCCGCCTCCTGGCGCGGCAGCAGGCGCCCGTTCAGGTAGACCCGCGGCGGGCCGGCATGGTCAGCGTTGTTCATGGAAGGCGGCCTGCATGATCCGGTCGTAGTTGCTGGCGTTGACGGCCTCGAAGAGCGCCCTGCCCTTGTGCAGGGTCTCTTCGTACTCGAGCGCGGGGTCGGAGTCGGCCACGATGCCGCCGCCGACCTGGAAATGGGCAACCCCGTCCTTGACCACGAAGGTGCGGATGACGATGTTCAGATCCATGTCGCCGGAGAAACAGAGGTAGCCGAT
>JAUVVP010000214.1 GCA_030604585.1 Planctomycetota bacterium
CGCCCGGGCGCAGTGGTAGAACGGTTCGGAGTAGACGTCCCCGGCGATGCGGAAGCCGTAGGAGCGCCCTACGCCCGGCACCGCGATGAAGTAATCGCCGGGCGTGGTGAGTTCCGAGAAGTCCAGTTCATAGACGTCTTCGCCCGTCAGGTTCTCCAGGACGCTGGTGCTCAGCGGCTCCTTGCGGTTGTGGGGCATTCGCAGCTTCGGCTTGCCGCTGAAGGCGGTCTCGCCCGTCCTGGCGTCCACTACCAGGAACTCGTCGGCGTAACCGTCAAGGGGCAGCGGCCCCGCGCTGCCCAGCCAGCCGTCCAGGTAGGCGTACTTCAACGCATCGGGCAGGTAGCCGTACTGGTTCGCCTTGATGTTGCGGTTCAGGCCGGCCCGCTCGTCGAACAGGACCTCGAACTCTTCGCGCTCGACGCCGACGTTCGTCATTACGATGCGATAGCGCATGCCGGACCGGAACGCCTGCGGCAGCAGCAGGAAGATGGTGTGCCGGTAGGTGTCAGCCCACCAGAGCTTGCCGTCGGGATTGTCCAGCCTCTTGATGCGCCCTACCCTCACGGGTCGGACGCCTTCCTTGAAGCCGGCATCCTCCGCGCTCCGCACCAGCCAGTTCTCAGCCCTCTCAGCCTTCAAGTAGTGCAGGTCGCCGATGAACTCCAGGGCCAGACACGAAGCGGTCTCAACTCGCGCCTCTTCAAGCCGCACGGGCGGGTAGACGCCGTAGTTGATGGAGGGCACATCGGCCTCTTCGTACTCCACGATGCGCACATCGTCCACCCAGGCTGTGCCTTTGCCGAACAGCGCGATGGCGATGCCCGCCAGTTCGCCGTCGCCGGAGGTGCATGCCACTCTGGCCGAAAGCCAACACCAATCGCGGGCGCCTCTGAGGATTGGGCTGTAGCGTTCCCTCTGGCCACGAACCGGCAGGCCTTCCCTGCTCCACACCGTCGTCCTTATGCCCAGCCCGTGCGCATCTTGCAGCTTCACGTGCGCTCGCACTTCGTAGGTGTGCCCGTTCCGCACGGGGAACGCCTGCTCCGGGTCCCAGTGCCGCGCCCATTGGAGGGACGCGCTGTTGCGCTTCGCGGACCAGTTCTCCCACTCCTGCCGCCAGGTCAGGTCCGCATCATCGCCACCAGAGTCAACCAGTCTCACCGACTGGCGGCCGCTGTGCGCAGTGGAGCCGTCCAGCTCCGCCGCAGTGCCTTCGCCCTTCGCGTCGAGCCTGAAGATGCCGGCATCCTGCTCGAAATCACACGAGTAGATCGTCAGTTCTTCTTCACCTGCCGCCCTCAGCGACCCACCGGTGACGCCGAGGCAGAGCGTCACAAGCATCGCCGTCCGGAGACCTTGCTTGAACATGGCAGCCGGGACCTCCCTTGGTATACCAGCAGGGCGCGCCTGCTTCGTGGGGGTAGTCTTCGTGCCCTTCCTGGCCGACAATGTCACCACCGGCCGCTGCGACCGGTCAGCCCATCGCGACCTCGACCCGGTGGACCTTGCCGTCCTCGAACGCGGGCAGCACGTTGCCGCGGATGGGCTCCCCGTCCACCGTCACCGACTTGACGCCCTTGCAGACGCCGTTGGGGTTGCTGACCCGTATCTCGTAGGTGGCGCCGCGGAACTTGCGGACGGCGCTGAAGCCCTGCCAGTCCGCCGGGATGCAGGGGTCAACGGCCAGGCCGTCCCACTCAGGCCGCACGCCGAGGATGTACTGGGTCGCGGCCACGTAGTTCCATGCCGCCGTGCCGGTCAGCCACGTGCCGGCGCACTTGCCGAATTGGCGGTGTTCGCTGCCGTAGCGCAGTTGGCCGTAAACGTACGGCTCCGCGCAGTAGTGAACGGGGGCCGGCTGGCTGGCGGCCGGTGGCAGGATGGCCCGGTAGAAGGCATAGGCTCGGTCCCCGCGCCCGAGGATGGACTCGGCGCAGACGGCCCACGGGTTCGGGTGGCAGAAGATGCCGCCGTTCTCCTTGGCGCCCCGCGGGAAGACGTGGAAGCCGCCGCTCGGCGCCACCGTGCAGCCCGGCGTCAGTATCTGGATGCCGTTGGGGGTGAAGAGCCGCTCGTGGACGCTGTCCATCGCCCGGATGGCGCGCTCGCGGTCCGCCACGCCGGCCATCACGGCCCAGGTTTGCGGCTCGAGGAAGATCTTCGCCTCCTCGCGCTCGGGCACGCCGAACCATTCGCCCTTCGAATCCGTGCCGCGCGCATACCAGCCCGCATCCAGCCACGCCTCGCGGTTGACCGCCTCGGTCGCCTCGTCGGCCACCATCTTGAGGTAGTCGAGCACGGGGAGCTTCTGCCCGTCGTGCTCGACCTCCAGCTCCTCTCGCCCGCTCAGCTCGGTAAGCCGCATCATGTCCTTGGCCATCTTCACCAGCATGATGCCCACCAGCACGGACTCGGAGACCTCGTCGTCCGGCCCCTCGCCGATGGTGTCGTTCCAGTCGGCCGAGCGCAGGCGCGGGATGCCGTGTGCGCCCCGGTCGTTGAGGCTGTACCGGATGCCGCGCAGCAGGTGGTGGTAGAGGTCCTCGCTCAGGTCGCGGTTGTCGCTGTAGGTGAACTGCTCGTCCAGGATGCCGATGTCGGCGGTCTCTTTCACGTAGGCGGCGACGGCCAGGACGGACCAGAGGTGGTCGTCGGAGAAACCGCCCTCGCCCGCGCCCTCCTTGGTCAGCGCGGAGTACTGGTGCTGGCAGCTTCCGTCCTGGAGCTGCACGGCGTTCATCAGTTCGAGGATACGCCGGCGCGCGCCGTCGAGCGACATGTGCATGTAGCCGAGCAGGTCCTGGAGCGAGTCCCGCGTGCCCATACTGCGCCCCAGACCAGTCGCGTAACCGGATATGGAACGCGAGAACTGGAAGTTGATCCAGCACTGGTAGGCGTTCCAGGTGTTGACCATCAGTGCCATGTGATCGTCGGGCACCGAGCACTGGAAGGTGCTGAGCAGGTCCCCGGCGTAGGACTTCAGCTCTTCGAGCGCGCTCAGGACCTTCTCATCGTTGCCGAGCCAGCGCCCGAGTATGGCCTTCGCATCGTCCTTGTCCCGCGGCTCGGCCACACCCAGGATCAGGTGCAGGACCTTCTCTTCGCCCGGCGATAGCGACACGTCCACCTGGAAGACCCCGACCGCCGTGTCGTCCCCGACCAATGAATTGCGCGTCTTGCCTTCCCGGACGACCTGCGGGTCCTCGATCGAGCCGTCCCCCAGGAAGACGTCGCACTCGGTGTCGTAACCGGCGACCGGCTCGCTGACGGCGAAGAAAGGCAGCGGCCGGGCGCCGTCCTGGCGCGTGATGACGTACATGATCCTGCTGTCCTGTTCGTCCACGTCCACGTGGGCCAGGTGGCCGCTGTACTGGATGTTGGTCAGGTCGTTGGCCGCCGTGCAGTTGACGAACTCACGGTAGGAAAAGAGCGACAGCTTGCGCTGCCCGTCCGTATCGTTCCTGACTACGACGCGCTGGACCTCGAGGTGCTCGCCGACGGGGATGAAATGCAGCATCTCAGTAGCGATGCCGGCGTAGGAGGAGCTGATCTTCGTGTAGCCCAGCCCGTGGCGGCACTCGTAGGCGTCCGGCTTGACGTGGGTGACCGGCTGATAGCTGGCCGACCAGAACTCGCCCGTCTCGTTGTCGCGCACGTAGAGCCAGCGCCCCGGCCGGTCCTTGTTGCAGCCGACCTGGACGTAGCGCGTGATGCGCCGCTCCAGCGGGTCGCGGAACCACGTCGGGCCGCCTGCCGTGTTGGACACGATCCCGCAGAGCATCCCCTCCAGCCCCACGTAGTTGATCCATGGCGCCGGCGTGGCGGGCACAGTGATCACGTATTCCCGGTTCGGCACGTCGAAGTACCCAAGTTGCGTTTCGGCCACCTTGGCAGCTTCCGCCATGGTCGAGACTCCTTACCCAGTGAATGGAGATGCTTGTTCGCCGCTGAGGCCGCAGCGAACCAGGGGCAGCACTATGGGACGTTGCCTTGGCAAGAGCGACACTACGTGACAGCTCGTGCTCGTTCTCGTGCTCCCGGCTCGCGGGCGTCCCTTTGTACCCGCCCTCCCCGGCACTGTCAAGCGGCCCTACAGTCCCGCCCTCGCGCCGGCCATGGCCGTTCACTTGAAACACAGGACTTGAAACCTGTAGCTTCAGTATCGGAGAGGTGCCGGAGCGGCCGAACGGGGCGGTTTCGAAAACCGCTGTCCCGCCCTGCGGGACCGGGGGTTCGAATCCCTCCCTCTCCGCCATTCCCCTTCCGCCCTTGCGAGTTCACCCCGACTCCGCCGCACGGCGGACCGGGGGGGCCTCGGTCTCGACGAAAGCAAGTCCAACCGCCGAGAGCGCCGAGAACGCCGAGAATGACAGGGACTCAGACCGGCGCCGAGCATGCGCCGCCCCTGAGAGACGAGGCCACGTGGGACAGGTTCGGCGAGCTGTTCCCGGACCTTCATTCGACAGAGCGCTGGGCGCTGAAGAAGATCGTGCCGGATGGAGTCCTGGAGCTGTTCAGAGCCGCGAGCGATGAGGTATTTGGTGGTGAGGAATGCCCTGGACTGTGGCACGGGCTGGCGTATAATCGGCCTCGGCAGAAAGGAGGACCAGCATGGCAGATGATGGCGAGATCAGGGATGCGGTATTCGACGGGTTTCTGTTGGGCATTCGAGCATTCTCATACGCGCACGATATCGACGTGCCTGGCACTGAGGACTACAAGCTCTGGGACGTGCTTCGTGAGGTGGCGGACGGCGAGCTCTGCCTGAGTGACACACCCGCTGAGAAAGCCATGAAGTTCCCCAACACGAGCGAAGAGATGAAGGAGTACCTTGCCCGCAACATGAATGCGTTCATCCGGAAGGACCGGCGCAACGCGGCGCGGGTGCTCAAGGCAATGGGCGATCTGCCCTGACATCTCAATCGGACAGCACAGCCCCAGGCAACCGTGGCCCCGGACTTCGGTGAGGGAAGGCATGGACTACGAGGAACGCTGGAAGGTTCTGGACGAGCTTGGCGAAGGTGGGCAAGGCAAGGTCTACAGAGTCCTTGACACCACACGTATTACCTTCTCAGACGAGGATGTTCGCAGCATTGTCCGTAACGTGGCCGCAGCCTTCCCGCAGGCG
>JAUVVP010000059.1 GCA_030604585.1 Planctomycetota bacterium
AATCCCGACGACCTGGATGCCCGCTACGACCTGGCCTGCTGCCTGGCCGCCGAGGGCCAGTACGAAGGGGCCCTCGATGAATTCCTGAAGGTCGTCACCGCCGACAGGGCCTTCCGCGACCAGGCGGCCAAGAACGCCATGGTCCGCATCTTCTCACTGGTCGGCCCGCGCAGCGAACTGGCCGACACCTACCGCAAGAAGCTGGCCGGTGTGCTCTACTGAGGCCCTTCCGGCCCAGGGCTCAGGCGGGAGCATCCGCAGCATTGTCAACAGGCGCGGCAGCCTCCGTTGCGGCCTGCGACCGCCCCTCCCGATGGAGTCGGCAAGCCACGTAGAGGGTAAGGCCCCAGAGAAGCAGCACGCCGGCCGTGCCGACGGACATCTCCTTGAGCCACTTCACGGCGATCAGGCTCGCCAGCACGAAGCCGCCTACCACGCCCCAGGAGATACTGCTGCCGATCCGGCGGCCCGCGTGCCGAAAGCAGAAGGCGGACAAGGCGCCGAACGGGACGACGAGGACCGCCAGGTGGCTGCCGTGCGAAACGTCCGACAGCAGCAGCATGCCCAACGGCACGAGGGCGAACAGCACGGGGCCCAGGTCCCCCTCCGGCCGCGCCGGCGGAAGCAGCCACGCTGCCAGCAGTGCCACGAGAATGACGACCTTCAGCCCGGTCGCTATCCTGCTGACCGTCGCCATGGATAGGTCGGCAACGTTGACGTAACGCGGATGGCTTTGCCTGCCGGCATTGTAATGCGTCAGGTAGCGGACGAGGGCCGCTTTGGGCGACTGGTTGATGCGCCGGTAGGAGCGGCCGATGAAGGCCTCGGGCCCCTTGGTCCCGTAAGGTATGAGGACGCGCGTGACCCAGGAGCGGTGCCGAGCGACGGCTCCGTCAACGCCCCACACGAGAGCCGGCAACATGACGGTGCAGACGAGGCCGGCGGCTATCATGGCCCCGGCTGCGCGCCACTTGCGGCGGCACAGCAGGTAGACGCCGAACAGGCCCGGCGTAAGCTTGAAGGCCGCGGCTATCCCCAACAGGGCTCCGCTGGCCCCCGGACGGTTCCGCGCGAACATCAAGTACATGGCGCCGGCCACCAGCATGACGACGAACATGTCCGTCTCGGCACGCGCAATGGCGTTCAGCATCAGCCCGCCGCAGCAGACCCAGAGCAGCGCCGGTGCGCACCAATCGGCGCGCCGGCCGTCGGGCTCTCGGCAGGCCCTCGTCACGGAGCGGGCCGCCCACACGGTCATGGCCACCATGACGACCAGCAGCAGGGCTGCGCTGGCCCCCAACTGAACCTGCTCGGCCAGGGAAGTGCCGACGAGGGGATGGTCCTTGTCCGGCACGGCCCCTATCGGGAAGAGGCCGAAGGGCGACCAGAAGAGGGGGAAGGAAGGCGGGTAGGCGCGCACGTGCGCGATGTCCCGGTACTGGTCCTTGTTCTGGACGATGCTGACCTGGACGATGCGGCGGAAGCCCATGAACTCCGAGGAGCCCCGCAGCGCCCGCTCCGTGCCGGACACCACCACGAACAGGGCCAGCACGCCGAACAGCCCCGTCAGGGCCCACTTGCAGGCTCTCTTCTGCCACAGGCGGCAGAAGCCCTTCAGGTTCATGTCTCGTCCCTTTGCCAGGTCTCGGCGTAGCCTTTCTCGCGGCCGATTTCGTCCAAGTCGTGGTCGTGGCCGAGCACGTTCTCGGCCGCCTTCAGGCCCATGTCCATGTAGTGGTCCGAGCTGGTGTAGCGGAACGACGCGTTGCGGCCGATGTTATACAGGTTGGAGAACCGGCTCAGGTAGCCGGTGAGGACCTCGAGATCCTCCCGGTAGCCGAGATTGTAGATAGGGTACGCCTTCGCCAGCCGGACGACGGCGCCGTCGCTGACCCAGTCGCGGTCGATCAGCCCCATCCCCGCCAGGTCCATAGCGGCCCCGTGGGCCAGCTCTTTGGCGTCCTTCTGCCAGTAGGAGTCCCCCTGCCGGCAGAAGTACTCCAGCACCAGGCCCGTCCTGTCCGGCGGGGCCATCTCGGGGCTCCAGTTCTTCGGCTCGTGCAGCCGGTAGAAGCCGATCTCCGGTGAAGGCACATAGATCCAGTGGTCCGGGCTGACCCGCTCCACATTGAGAACGAGGAACAGGACTATGACGCTTCGGTAACGGAGCCCGGCGGCCGACTCCCTGACCTGAGGGGGCGCGGCGGGCCGAAGGAGCCCGACGAGCTCGTCCACAGCGATGCAGTTGATGAACTCGCAGCAGGGCTGCCTCATCGTCCCGCCCTCGGGTCGCCCAGTGACCACCGCCGTAATCACGCCATCCCTGTGCTCGACCTCAATCACGTCGTGCTCGGTCAGTATCCTGTTGGGCTCGGCGACGGCCCTCGCCATGGCGTCCGGTATCTGGCCGAACCCGTAGCGCGGATAGATGAAGCGCCGGACGGGGGAATCGTCCTCGCCTTTGCGCAGGATGGCGTCCTTGACGGCCTCGCGGAAAGAGAGCCCCTTTATCCGCTGCTCGGCGAAGTCCGCTGAAAGCTCCGTGCACGGCACGCCCCACGTCTTCTCGGTATAGACCCGGAAGAACGCCTCGTAGAGATACCTGCCGAAGCGGCTCAGCGCCCACTGCTCGAAGGTCTCCTCCTCCTCTGCCCCGGCAAAGGCGTTCCGCAGCTTCATCGTGCCGTAGTCGAGGGCGGCCTTGCCGGCGCCCACTATGCCGAGCGCCTTCAGAGTATTGAAGAGGCCGAGCGGATACTTGAAGAAGCGGCCGTTGAACAGGACGCGGCTCAGCCGGTCCACTTCCAGCAGGTCCTCACCGACCAGGTCCTCGACCAGCTCCTGCACTTGGGCCTTCTTGGTGTAGAAGCGGTGGCCGCCCAGGTCGAACCGGAAGTCGCCATAGCGGAGCGTGCGTGAATGGCCGCCGACGTGAGCCGACCTCTCGAAGAGGACGAAAGGCACGTCCGCGCGCCCCTGAAGGCGATAGGCGGCCGCCAGGCCGGCCACGCCGGCCCCGGCAATGACGATGGGGTCACTCGCAGCGCTCATCTCAGTTCGGTCGCAGTCCTTGCCGGCTCTTCTGAATCGTTCAGTATCTCGCTGCAGGTGACGAACTCGCCGTCCAGGGCCTCCAGCGCCTCATCCAGTATCCCCCAGGCCGCCTCGCCGCAGTTGCGCGTCAGCACCGGCCGCAGCGGCGCCGGCAGGACCGAAGCGGTCTCGGCCGGCAGGAACTCGTGCAGGTGCAGGTACAGAAGGGACGCGGACCGCTGAAGAAGCCTTCCCGCCAGCGGCGCCAGCAGCCGCAGCCAGGTCAGCGAGAGCGGCAGCAGCCCCCCGCCCATCGCCGAGGTCGGAAACTCGTAAGTTGGACCCAACCGGAAGGGGCAGGGCAGCGAGTCGAGCCGCCCGTTGACCGGCCCCGGCACGACGCTGCCGAGTGAGGCGTCGTATCGGTAGCCTGCCTCTCTCAGAAGCCTGGAGAATCCCGCGCAGCGCCGGAAGAAAGGCGCCCGGAAGCCCTCGACTTCCTTGCCGCACTGCCGGAGGCGCCGGCGCGACTCCGTCAGCTCGCGCAGCGCGTCCGCCCGGTCCAGCCCGTCCAGCGCGCGATGGCTGCGGCCGTGCGACGCTATCTCGTGCCGCTCGGCCAGCGCGGCCATCACCTCCCCCGATGAATCCATCAGGTCGCTCACCACAAAGAACGTCGCGCGCATCCGGCGCTCTTCCAGGAACCGAAGGAACCGCGGCGTGATCTCCCGAAGCGCCCGCGTGCCCCTCACCCCCCAATCGGGCTCCAGGTCGACCGTCAGAGCAATGCGCTTGGACATTCTCCCTGCCGGGCCGAAGTCAGCACAACCACTACGGGCTCAAGCGATGCACGATTATGGCAGATTCGCGCGCCCCATTGCAACCGGCCGCCCTGCTTGCAAGCGTCCATCCGCCCGCCTATAATCCTGGGCGTGGCCCCCGTGCTCGGAGGGAATTGCAGCGCATGAAACTGAAGGTGACCCGCGGCGGCCTGTCCGGGAGCGTCACCATCCCGGGCAGCAAGTCGCACACCATCCGCGGGCTGATCATCGGCGCCCTGGCCGACGGCACGTCGGTCCTGGACCGGCCGTTGCGCTCCAGCGATACGGAGAGCTGCATCCGCGTATGCGAAGCGCTCGGCGCGCGGGTCGCTGCGGCCGACAACCGGAAGTGGCTGATACAGGGGACCGGAGGCGAGCTGCAGGCGGCCGGCGCGCCGGTGGACGTCGGCAACTCGGGAACAACCCTCTTCCTGGCGATGACGGCGGCCGCGCTGGCCCCGGGCGAGACGGAATTCACCGGCGACGAGCAGACGCGACGCCGGCCGGCCGGGCCGTTGATGGCGGCGCTTCGGTCCATGGGCGCGATGGCATACTCGCGCCACGGCAATCAGTGCGCCCCCCTGGTCGTCGGCGGTGGGCTGCGGGGCGGACAGGTCTCTATCGAGTGTCCCACCAGCCAGTATCTGTCGAGTCTCCTGATCGGTTGTCCTCTGGCCCAGGGGGACACCGTCATCGAGGTGCCGCTGCTGAATGAGAAGCCTTACGTCGGCATGACGCTCGGATGGCTGGACGCGTTGGGCATGGAGTGGCGCGGAGCGGGAGATTTCAGTCGGTTCGAGCTGCGGGGCGGACAGCGCTACCCGTCGTTCGAGCGCGCCGTGCCGGCGGACTTCTCCAGCGCCACCTTCTTCCTGGTCGCTGCGGCCGTAACCGGATCGCGCTTGTTCCTGCGCGGGCTGGACATGCAGGACACCCAGGGCGACAAGGCCGTCGTCGGTATGCTGGAGGCGATGGGCTGCGAGGTCCAGGTCGAGGCCGGCGGCATCACCATCGAGGGGCCGGACCGGTTGCGGGGAGGCACCTTCGACCTGAACGCCACTCCCGACGCCCTGCCGGCCATGGCGGTGGCGGGCTGTCTGGCCCGGGGCGAGACCCGCCTTCTGAACGTGCCGCAGGCCCGGGCCAAGGAGACCGACCGCCTGGCGGTCATGGGCCGGGAGCTGCGCAAGCTGGGCGCCGAGGTGGAGGAGCTGCCCGACGGCCTCATCCTGAGCGAAAGCCGGCTGACCGGCGCTGAGGTGGACGGCCACGGCGACCACCGCGTCGTGATGGCCCTTGCCGTGGCGGGCCTGGCCGCCGAGGGGGCAACCGCCGTATCAACGGCCGAGGCGGCCGCGGTGACATTTCCCGACTTCGTCGATCTCATGCGCGAAGTGGGCGCCGAGATCGAGTTATCGGCGTAGCTCGGCAGCCGCGAGCGGCCCGCTCTCCCCGGCCCCCATCGAAGGAACGGGCCCCTGTCTTTGCCCGGCCGTCCGCCAGGCGATATAATGGCCGCAACAGGGGCTTGTCCTGGCAGCAGGTCGGCGGCGGCAGCTCTGTCCCGAGCGCCAATCGGCGCGGACAGGGCGGTTTTTTTGCTCGGAGCATCACAGGTGAGCCTGTCCCAGTCCAAGTGGAACATGGGGTGCCACGTGCTCGACGGCGTGTTCTTCGGCGCCGCGATGGTCACCTTGAGCAGGCAGATCGTCATACCCAACATGATCGCGGACCTGACGGACAGCGCCCTCGTGCTGGGGCTTGTGCCTCTGGCGATCCAGTTCGGCCTGCTGCTGCCGCAGATGTTCTACGCGAAGAAGGTGGAAGGCCTGGCCTACAAGAAGCGTGCCGTGCTGGTCTGCGCGCTCCTTCAGCGGGCAGGATGGCTGATCTTCCTGTTCTCGCTGTACCTGCGCTGGGAGACCACCTTCACGCTCACGGTCCTCTTCGCCATGCTGGTGGGCAACAGCCTGGGATCGGGCTTGATCATACCGGTCTGGAGCGACTGGTACGCCAAGACGGTTCCGGAGCACATGTGGGGCAGGCTGCTGGGCGTGCGGCGCGCGATCCCGATGGTCCTGGGTGTCGGCCTGGGCAAGTTGATCGAACAGATCATGGAACACAACCCGGCCCCCAGGCGCTACCAGATGATCGTCATACTTGGTCTCGTCTTCTACGCCGTGTCCCTCCTGTTCGTCGCGCTGGTGCGGGAGGAGCGCCACGAGGGCCTGCCGAACCAGTCCGGCACGAGCTGGAAGGACTACTTCAGGGGCCTGGCCGCCATCCTTCTGCGACGACGCGATTTCCGGGCGTTCATGATCGCTTCCCTCCTGGTCACCCTCCCGGTGGTGATAACGTCGACCTTCCTGATGAAGTACGCCCTGGCATATCCGGAGGTCAAGGAGGGCCTGGCAGGCACCTTCACGATGTTCTACTGGGGCGCCGTGGGTGTCGGGTCGCTGGTTGGAGGGCTGCTCAGCGACAAGAAGAGCGTCATCTTCCCGTTCCGTATCTTTCCGCTGTTCGTGGTTGCCGGTGCCTTCGTGGCCGCCCTGTCAAGTCGCCCGGCAATGGTCTCGACGGCCTGGTGCCTGGTAGGGTTCGCCTTCGGGGCGCAGATGGTCGTCACGATGCCAGCGTTGTTCCGCTTCTCGGGCCCTCACCGGCGCCCCAGCTACACGGCCGTTCGGTTCACGGTCCTGGGTGCCGCGGCCGGGGTCGTCCCGCCGCTGCTGGGGATCGCCAAGGACGCCGGGATACTGGACTACCCCCACGTTTTCATCCTGTGCGCGGCGTTGGCTTTCGCAGGGTGGGTCCTCTTCCTGCGGATGCCGTCTCCGCAACGCGCGCCATCCTGACGGCCGCGCGTCCGGTCCTTTGACCGCCCGCCGCCCCGGTGCTACAATCCCGCGCCGGCTTATGCCGCCGGCAGGGCCCATCTCGAACCCGCAGTTGGGAGTGACGTCCCATGGAGGCAGAAGAGCGCCGACAGTTGCTGGCAAGATGCAAGGGCATCCGCGTGACCGACTGGCACGACGCCATGGACACGCTGGGGCTGTTCGACCGGGGTCTGATGAGGCCGGAGATACGGCCCCTGTGGCGCGACATCGAGGAGTTCCGCCACTGCATCGTTGGGTTTGCCTTCACGGTCCGCTACGTCCCCTCCACGCGCACCATCGTCGCCCACAGCGTCGAGGACTTCCGGAAGCAGGAAGGCCAGTGGTACGGCGAGGAGCCGAACTGGGGCGGGGAACTGCAAGAAGGCGACCTGATCGTCATTGACGGCACGAACACCAGGGACACCGGCTACGTCGGCTCGATGAACTCGATGGGCTGGGTCGCCAACGGAGCGGCCGGCATCGTGACCAACAGCGGCGTGCGCGACACGGACGAGCTGATCAAGCAGAAGGTGCCCGTCTACTGCAACGGCTTCTCCCGCGGCATCTCCCCGGGCCGCGTCCACGTGGACGCCTACCAGCAGCCCATCGAGTGCGGCGGTGTGTACGTCCGCCCGGGCGACCTGGTGATTGCCGACGGCGACGGCGTTATCGTCATCCCTGCAGACAGGGCCGAGGACGCCCTGGCCATCGCCAGCAAGATTCAGGAGGGCGACCAGAAGGCGCGCGCCCGCTTATACAAGAAGCTCGGCATCCCCATCGACTTCACCCTTGGCGAGGCCGCTGGAGAAGCGGGCTGAACGATGCCTGCCCGAGTAGGGGCACGGCGCGCCGTGCCCCCACCAGAACCGTCTCACGCACCAACTCCTGTTGTCGCGTCGGTACGCTTTTTCAATCCCCTTCCAGCGCAGCCAGGGCGCCCACCAGATAGGTGAACGAGCCCTGGTAGGTGATCGAGGGTTCGGTCAGCTCCCAGCACGTGTAGTCGGGGCGCCATGCCTTGGCCGGGAACGCCGACAGGCCCGCGGCGTTGGGCCGAGTCGGGCCGCCCGGCAGGTAGCCCGGCGGCATGGGGAGCCCCGGTCCGGGCGGCCCGAACATGCCGTGGTAGATGGGACCGAGCGGCGGGTCGCCGTACCCCGTCACCATGCAGGTATTGACGGCGTTCCTGCCCAGCAGCCAGTGCAGCGTGCCGCGCGCCGCCTCCACGTAATCATCGTTCGGCGCGAACCGATTGACCATCAGCAGGTGGGCTCCGCTCTTGGCAATGCAGTGCCCATTCGAGCCCCAACTGAAGACCACGCCTTCCATCATCGGCGTGTTGTAGCCCTTCGACCGCGCTGCCTGGACCACGGCGTCGGCATAGCCCGTGTAGTACTGCCGGAGCCTGCCCTGTAGGTCGCTGTCGACCTCCGGCCGCTCGCTCAGGCAGTACGCGGCGAGGCCGCCGTCGTAGACGCCGTAATTGATGTGGCCATGCCATGTCTCGATGATGGCGTCGGCCAGGCGCTTGACCACCTCGTGCGCGTCCTGGCGGCCGGTGGCCTCGAAGAGCAGGGCCGCCGCTGTGAAGTAATGGTTATCGTCCGGATCGCCGCGACTGGTCAGGTAGTCCCAGG
>JAUVVP010000145.1 GCA_030604585.1 Planctomycetota bacterium
AGGCCGTGCATGAGTACGGGTGCAATCCGCAGGTCGTGCGATAGATGACGTGGGGGCCCAACAGCGAGGAGGCCCTGCTCGCCTTCGGGTTCGGGGACATCGCCCTGCATCGCATCTTCAGCAGGTGTGATCCTGAGAACGTCGCATCGGCGCGCGTGCTGGAGAAGATCGGCATGCAGCAGGAGGGCCGTCTGCGCCAGCACGAGCGGGTACGCGGGAAGTGGCGGGACTCCTATGTCTACGCCATCCTGGAAGAGGAATGGGGCCCTGCCGCAGCCCCTTAGCGTGCCCGTCCTGTCGGCTCGCACGCGCTGTACGCGAAGATGGTGGGCGCAGCAGGACTCGAACCTGCGACTTCTACCGTGTGAAGGTAGCGCTCTCGCCACTGAGCTATGCGCCCACCCGTACTGCGCAACTATACCAGATGCCAGGCGGCACCGTCAACCGCTGTGGCACCGCTCCCGGCTCAGGAATCTTCTTCCATGACGGGCAGGGACTGCCAGTCCGCTGTGCCGAGGCCGGCTTCGTGGGCGTTCCTGACGAAGCCGATCTCGTCCGGCCCGTAGCCGAACAGATGCGCCCCGTAGGCGTCCACGGCCACCGGGTCGCGGCCGGCCACGATGCGCCGGGCCCCCTCGCGGGAGTTGTCCACGTCCTGAAGCGTCCCGCCGGTCGGCCCGTGCGTGCGCAGGACGCGGTAGCAGTCCATCACGGTGAGGTCCACCTTGATGACGCGGTGCAGGTCGGGGATCTTGCGGTGAATCTGGGTGTGCAGCTTGCCCCGGTCGCCGGCCAGCATGCCGAAGGCGTTCTTCAGGCCGATGCTCAGGCGGCTGGTGCCGTGATGCTTCAGGATCGGCACGTTGATGAGGACGTCGCAGAGGTCCGGGTCAACGAACTCGCGGCAGAAGGGCCACTTCGGCAGCTCGAAGGCGTCGGGGATCTCCCACTCGACGGCGCGGTTCAGGTCCACGTAGCGCACCTCGGCCCCCGCCTCGGCGGCCGCGGCGGCGATGCCGCTCGCCTGGTAGGAGCGAGAGGGGTCCTTGCTTATAGTGTTGTCCATCACCTTGACGCGGCCGGCGCCGGCTTCCCGGCACATCTCCACCAGCGCCGCCACCACCCAAGGGTTGGTGTTGGTGGCCATCTGAGGCCCCCAGACCCAGGCGATGTTGGGCTTGATGACGACGGTCTGGCCCTTGCGGACCAGCTTCTCGATGCCGCCGAGCGCAGAGACGGCCCTGCGGGTCATGTCCATGACGAGGGGCTTTTCGTCCGCGCTCGTCTCCGCATCACCGTGGATGATGGACATGGCCGGGCTCAGGTCGTTGGCGGCGAAGTCCCGCAGCCGCGGCTCCCTCTCGTGGCGGGCCAGAGCGCGCAGGCCGGCCAGTCCCGCAGCGGCGGCCGTGCCCCCGATCAGGAAATCCCGCCGGCTCAGGTTGCCTCGTCCGTCCTCTTTCCCCATCGGATCGGCCCCGGAAGGAATGGTAGCCGCCAGTCCGGCCGAAGCCATTATACCCCGGGCTGTGAAGGCCGCAAAGGGGTGCACGGATGAAGCGGCGGCAGGCTCGAATGCAGGGCATGGGCACGCCCAAAGCGAGTTTGCGCGCAGCACCCACCGGAGGGCGGGCCGGTCGCGCCTCGCTTCATTCCCGTAGGGGGGCCGACCCGCGGATGGCGATCGCCTCGGCAACGGCACTCAGCAGAAGTAAGGGAACGATGACCGTGATGTAGGCGCGGGCCCGGAGCACGAGCGCGTCAAGATACATCTCAGCGCCCGACTGCACGCCGTGCCCCATGCCGATGCCCATCGCGATCGCGAACCAGAAGCAAGGCAGCTCGACCAACAGCACCAGCAGCCCGGACGCCGCCGTGAGGCCGGGCCGGGGCGCCCACTGCGTGGAACTCCGCCTGCCGGCCTCGAGCATCTCCTCCTCGTGCCGGGCCATGCCGAGGATGATGCCGATGTTGA
Source organism: Planctomycetota bacterium (assembly GCA_030604585.1). Lineage (GTDB taxonomy): Bacteria > Planctomycetota > Brocadiia > SM23-32 > SM23-32 > JAUVVP01. Next base: position 1,976 of record JAUVVP010000145.1, read on the forward strand.
GGCCGGTCCAGATGCCGAACACCTTGGGCAGGAGGGGATGGAACCCGCTGGCCATGTAGACGAATATCGCGACGGAGTTGAAGCAGAAGATGACGCAGCTCATCCGCGCGATGCTTGGAGATGGCCCGATGAGCCCGAGCACCAGGCGGAACATGGCCAGGGGGCAGCGGGCCGCCGCCTCGAGGCGGTAGTGGACGACGGGCCACGAGACGAAGAGACCTGCCGCGAACAGCAGAGCCGCGTGAACGGCCAGCCGAAAGTGGTCGCGAAGGACGAACTCAAGCATGGCGCTTCGAACAAGTAAGCGACACGGGCAGCGGACAGCCGATAGGCAATGACCTGCACGCCATGATCACCTACGACTCCTTTTCGATCACGGCCACGTAGGCCGAGCCGGCCGAGTCAACGAAACGGCCGACCCGCCACCCGGTCCCATCCAGTATCCGCCTCATCTCGTCCCTGGAGACCAGGAGGTAGTCGAACCATGGCGTCGCGTAGGTCTTGTACCTCACGCGGAGCCTCACCTGGCCGCCCATTCTTCCCCGCTCCCTGTTGCGTGCATGATACTTCCGGTGGCAGGGGTCGGTCGTCTGGTAAGGGTCGTTACTCTCAGCGATTATCCGTGCCTTCTCGCTGGTCATACTGTGGAATCGTCTGAGCAGCCACCCGGCCCGCTTGAAGCTGCCGAACAGCCCGAAGTTGTTCCCGTACATCAGGATGCTGTCGAACGTTCCCACCTTGCGGCTGAGCCGGGTTATGGACATGACCCTGGCGCGCCTCAGGCCCCTCAGCTTGCAGACCTTGATCGCCAGGGGCGAGATGTCTATTCCGAGGACGTCCAGCCCCTTCTGCTGAAGGTACAGGGCGGCCCTGCCCGCCCCGCAGCCGATGTCCACGACCTTGCCCCTGGCCAGCCCTATCGCCTTCTTCTGGTGCGGCGGCCAGTCCCTGTACTCGGCGAAGTAGGCTGCCAGGCCTGCGGCGACGCCCACAAAGCCGTCATCCCGCTCGTCAACTTCATAGCCCCCCTGACCGCGGTAGAAGTCGCACATGGCATGGCCGTAAGCATCCTGGCTGTCAGTCAAACCACCCATCGCCAGGCAATCCCGTGGCCAAACAGGATGACGGTGGAAAGGAGGGCAAACAAGAGCCTTCGGGTCAGGCGCTCCATGGCAGTCACCCGCCCTTCCAGCCGCGCGATCGGACGGAGAAACAGGGGCACCCCATTCCCGGTGCCCTCAGGCCTGACGGCGGGCGCACTCGACGGTGTTCTTCAGCAGCATGGCGGTTGTGACCAGGCCGACGCCGCCGGGCACGGGCGTTATCATGGACGCCTTCTCACTGGCCGCCTCGAACTCGACGTCGCCGACGATCTTTGTCTTCTTCTTGCCCTCGACCTCGACCTTCACGCGGTTGATGCCGACGTCAATGATGACGGCGCCCTCCCTGACCATGTCGCCGCTGACCAGGCCGGCCTTCCCGGCGGCGACGATGAGCACCTCGGCCCGCCCGGTGTGCAGCGCCAGGTCCCGCGTGGCGATGTGGCAGCAGGTGACGGTCGGTGACTCCATCACGGACTGAAGCAGCATGACCAGCGTCGGTTTGCCCACGATCTCGCTGTGACCGATGACGACCGTCTCCTTGCCCTTCAGCTCGACGCCCGCATCCTGAAGCATGGCCACCACGGCGTAGGGCGTGCAAGGGGCCAGCGAGAAGTCGCCGTAGAAGAGCTTGCCGATGTTGGCGGGATGGACTCCCTCGACGTCCTTGTCGGGGTTTATCGCTTGCTGGACCTCGCGGGGGTCAACGCCTTCCGGCACGGGCATCAGCAGGATGGTGCCGGTGACGCTGTCGTCGGCGTTGATCTCAGCGATGTGGGCCTTCAAGTCGGCGGCCGAGGAGCCGGGGTCCAGGTCATGCAGCTCGTATTCGATGCCGACCTCGGCGCATGCCTTCTCCTGGCTTTTGGCGTAGTACTTCGCCCCGGGGTTGTCGCTGGCGAGAATGCCGACCAGCTTGGGCGCCCGGCCGAGCGCCTCGACGTCCCGCCTGGCCTGATCCTTGATGGCTTCGGCGATAGGACCACCTTCGATGAGCTTTGCAGTCATGCTGCCTCCTTGCAGTTGTGGGAAGCGTCAAAGGACCTGTCACCAGGAAGAACACGGCGCGGCTGTGTCAGGCCCTCGTCCTGAGGAGCTTCTTCAGTTCCTCGCCTATCCAGTGCGCCGTCTTGGAGAGGCAGAACGGCCCATGGCCGGGATAGAGCACGTCCGGCGGGTCGTCCAGCAGCCGCTTCAGCGTCTCCAGGTAGGCGTCCGCGTCGTAGTCGGGCCGGTCGCGGAACTGCTCGAGGCCGGGCGCGCGCACCGCATCGCCGCAGAACAGCATCCGCCTGCCGTCGCAGATGACCTCATAGCCGACGGAGTCCGCCGAATGTCCCGGCAGATGGAGGGCCTTTACCACGCACGCGCCAAGCTCCACCTCCTCGCCGTCGGCCATCTCCGTGACCTCCTCAACGGGTATGAACCGGCGATGGTAGTGGTATGAGACAGTAGCCAGGCCCCCGGTGCGCACGGCCTCGGCCGTGGCAGGGCCTGCCATGACCTCCACGTCGTTTCTGCGCAGGTCCTCGGCCGCCCCGGCGTGCGGCATGTGGGCGTGGGTCAGGAAGACGTGGGTGATGTCGCGCGGGTCCCACCCCATCTCGCGGATGTTCTCGAGGATGCCGGACAGGCTTTCTCCGCATCCGCAGTCGAACAGGATCAGCGGGTCGCCGGTGTTGACCAGATAGGTGTTGCAGTCGTTGGCGGGCCAGTCCAGGTATACCATGTTGTAGTCCTGGCCGCCCACCAGGTGGACCGGACCGATCAGCCGCATCCCCATCGCCACACCTCGCCTGTGAAGGACTGCACTCGCCCGCGCGCTCAGGGCGAAGAGAGCACACCATTTAAGGGCAAGGCGTCCGGGTTGTCAAGCGATGCCGCAGGAGGATGCGCAGCGTCAACACCGGGACGCCAAAGGCGCCGCGTTCAGCGTTCGGCTGAGGCAGACCCGCCCCTCGGCGCCACATCCACAGTGAAGCCACCCTCGATGTCCCCCCTCTTGCGCAGACGCAGAGCCGGGTCCGGCCTCGGCGTGCAAGGAAGAGGCGCGTCCCAGCAGTACGACAACTGGCCGGCCATCTTGCTTGCCGGAACCAGGATCCTCAGTCCGGAACGGGTGACGTACGTTGTCATGGTCACCTGGGGAGCCGGGTGGAATCCGTCGTCCTGCCCAGGGCCGCGCAATGTCATCTGGCTGAACAGATAAAGTGAGAGGGCAACAGACAACGCCACCAGGACGTACGAGGCCGTGGTTCGCTTTGCCGTTGGCAGGCCCCTAACGCCCAATGCAAGCGCGCCGGCACCGACTGCCCAGAACACCGATCCCGCGAATCGCGGACTGGGCGCGGCGAAGAACCAGAACACAGCGGAACAGATCAGAGGCACGAATAAAAGCAAGAAAACGCGTGGGAGCTGCCGGGCATAGCCGCCTGTGATCCGCCAATAGAGAGCCGTACAGCAAGCCATGAGCGTCAATGCACAAGGGATGACTACTGTCCAAAACCCAGCTCTGTATATCGCCGCAAACCATGTCGCCAGCCAGTAAGGGGGCCCTGACTGCGCTGTCAACCGGGCGCGATTGGCGATCACGGTTGACGGCCATCGAGCATGGCTGCGAACGAACTCGGCCTCAGCAGCAACGGTTCCCTTGGGCATCCGCCAGTCGACGTCAAATGAGACCGCCGGGCTCGGATAGGCGACGTACCCGCTGAGAATGACGCTGCGTATCACCCAGGGCACAATCCCCATCGCCACGATCGCAACAGCGAAGGCCAACGGCCCGGCGCGGAACTCGGCACGGTTCTTGGCCGCTCCGGATGCCCACACGAGGGAAGCCACGCCCAGCGCTGTCGCACTCAGAACAGCGAAGGAGACCTTCACCATGACGCCGGCAATGCAGAGAGCCGCAATGCTGACTAGCAGGAAGCCGGAGCGGCTGCCTGAG
>JAUVVP010000126.1 GCA_030604585.1 Planctomycetota bacterium
CAACGGGCATGCCATCAGCTCTCTTGGGTCATAAGGGGTTGTGACGCCAGGACTTAGGGTTTTGCAGCGCCACGAGCCCCGGCCTTCCGCCAACGGAAAACCAGCAGCAGCACGCCATGGCAGGAAGGAACGTGGAACGGAAGTTCTGGCCCAGCAACGTCTTGGGAGTTGGTGACGAATACCCGTCACCGGCGGGCAAGATCTCGGCGCTCCGGCGCGCCGGCATGGCAAGCAGCGTCAGGATTGCTCCAGTTTCCCCACCTTGTACTGAAGCGTGGAACGCGGAATGCCCAGTCGCTCGGCGGCCCTGGCCAGGTTCCCGTCCGAGAGCCGCAGCGCCCAACGGACCATGCGGGCCTCCACCTCGGCCAGCACCGCTGCCATGTCAATGGAATCGGCCTGGTCCAGAGAGACCGACACGAGCCTGGTCGCGTCAGCCGGGGCCTCCAGTTCGGGGACGTCGCCTTCGGTCAACTCGCTTCTCTGCCCAAGGGCGACCATCCGCTCCAGCACGTGTTCGAGCTCCCGCACATTCCCCGGCCAGCTATATGCCTGGAGCCTGGCGAGCGCCTTGGGCGAGATCGTCAGGGGGCCCCGGTTCAGCTTGACGGCTATCTTCTCCAGGAAGTGCTCCACCAGCAGGGGGATGTCCTCCAGCCGCTCGCGCAGAGGCGGCATGTGCAGCGGCACAACGTTGAGCCGATAGAAGAGGTCCTCGCGGAACTGTCCGGCGGCCACCATGGCGGACAGGACCCGCTTGGTTGCCCCGATGACGCGGATATTGACCGAGGTCGGGCGTTCGGCGCCTACGCGCTCAAAAGCCCGCTCCTGCAGCACGCGCACGAGCTTCACCTGGACGTCGAGCGGCATGTCGTCCACGTCGTCAAGGAAGAGGGTTCCCCCGTGGGCCAGCTCCACGCGGCCGATGCGGCGCCTGGTGGCGCCCGTAAAGGCGCCGGCCTCGTGTCCGAACAGCTCCGTCTCCACCAGCTCCTTCGGCAACGCGGCGCACGAGACGGCCACGAACGGCCCCGAGGACCGAAACGAGGTCTCGTGGATCACGCGCGCCGCCAGTTCCTTGCCCGTGCCGCTTTCGCCCTGGACGAGGACGGTGGTGTCCGCCCCCGCCACTGCATGAATGCGCGCCAGGGCCTTGCGGATGGCCTCGGACTGGCCGACGATGCGCGTTTCGCCGCCCCGCGAGAGCTGCTGCCTCAGCGTCTCGTTCTCGCGGGCGAGCTGCTCGTACTGGAGCAGCTTGTCCAGCTTGAGCAGGAGCTCCTCGGTCGTGAAAGGCTTCTGTATGTAGTCGAATGCCCCGAGCTTCATCGCCTCCACGGCCGTCTGGACGGTGCCGTAGGCGGTCATGACGATGACGGCCTGGTCGGCTCGCCTTGCCTTCAGCTCGCCCAGGAACGAGAGCCCGTCCTGTCCGGGCATCCGCAGGTCAGTCAGCACCACGTCAAAGAAGGTCTCGGCGAGGGCCGGTTCGGCCTCCAGCGTGTTGCCCGCCGTGGTGACCGAATAGCCCGCGGCCGTCAGTTCATCCTCCAGTACGGACCGCTTGATCAGTTCGTCATCAACAATGAGTATGTTGGCTCGGCGCTCGGGCATGTTTCACTCCACGGAGCCGGCCCTGGGCATCCGGATCACAAACCGGGCGCCGCCCAGGCGGCTGCCCTCCGGGCCGAGCTCCACTTCGCCGCCGGCGGCGCGGATAAGCTGACGGCTGACCGACAGACCCAGCCCCGTTCCTTTCCCGGCCGGCTTGGTGGTGAAGAAGGGGTCAAACACATGCTCGCGCAGCTCCTCCGCCACGCCTGGTCCGCTGTCTTCGACGGACAGGTAGACCCACTGCGCGTCGCAGGTTGCCTCGATCCGCACTTCCGGGTCATCGCTCCCCTCGGCCGCCTCAGCGGCGTTCAGGACCAGATTCAGCGCCGCCTGCTCCAGGCCCTGGCGGTCGCACAAGCAGACGCAGCCCCCGGGGTTCTGCCAGGTCAGGCGCACCTTGCGACCCCGCAGGTGGTTCTGAACCAGCAGTTCCAGGGACTCGACAACGCTTGCAGACGGACAGGGCTCCAGCGAGACCTTCTGGCCCGAGCGGGCGAAAGTGAGCATTCCCCTCATGACCTCTGCAATGCGCTCCAGCCCTTCCTGGAGCATGGGGTAGTATTTGGCCGCGCGCTCGCCCTTGTCCGGGTCCGCGCTCAGGTAGCGCAGGCATTCCTGCATGCCGTCCAGCGGGTTATGGACCTCGTGGGCGAGGCCCGCCGCCAGTTCCCCGAGGGCCGCCAGTCGCTCCGCCTGCACCATGTGCTGGTGTGTGGCGGCGCGCTCCCTTTCGAGGGCCTTCAGCCGCTCGGTCATATCGGCAAAGCCCCTGGCCAGCGACTCCACCTCCGGCGTTCCCGATATCCGCCGACGAATGCCCGGGGTGGCCTGGCCCGGGAACTGCGACACCTCCGCCTCCAGCTCGCGCAGTGGCTGGCTGACTCTCGAGGCGACGACGCGCGCGCCGAGGAAGACGATGCTCAGCGCAACCCCCAGCGCACCTCCCATGGCCCATAACACGCGGCGCATGCTCCCGATCGCCTCAGCACGCGACATGCCCACGTGCAGGGTCCCCAACTGGCCGGCCAGTATCGGCACGGAGATGTCCACCAGGGGCTCGTCCTGAGTGCGAAAGCGGACCACCTGGCCGCTGTTCCCTTTCCACAGCTCGCCCAGAGCCGTGGGATATCCATCCTTGAAGGTATGCGCCACGACCTCTTTACGGGCGTTCTCGACGCACAGGTAGCGGACCTCGGAATCGGCCGACGCTGCCCTGCGCAGCGACTCGTAGAGGCCGAGATCGTCTTCCACCAGCAGGGGCTTGACGACCTGCCTCGCTACGCTGGTGGCCATCCAGAGCCCGTGGTCCGCCAGGGAACGCTCGGCCGCCGACACAACGTGGAGCGCGAAGAAGGTTCCCACGGGCACGAACAGGGCGATGAGGGCCAGGCTCCCGACCCAGGCCACGATCCGGTCCAACGACCAGCGGTTCAAGGCCACTGAGCACTCTCCCACGCTTCCAGCCGACTGTGAAGCTCGACCACTGACCGGTAGTCCTCCGGTCGCGGCGGCACGAAGCGCTTGATCCCGATGGCCGACAGGATTGCGCTGCCCTCCTCGTCCTGGTCCAGCGCCAGGAACGCCTCGCGCAAGGAACTCTCAAGAGCCGCGTCGAGCGCTCTTGGCACCACGATGGGCGGAGGGCCGAAGACCTCACTCGTCCAGATCACCCTCACGTCATCCGCCAGGGACGGACTCTCTCGCTTCGCCGATGCCCACACAAGCTCGTCCACTGCGGCAACGTCCACGATGCCGAGGGCCGTCGCCTGGATCGAATGGTCATGGCTGCCCGTGAAGACGACCTTTCTGAAGAACGACCTGGGGCTCGACCCGCGCTCGGCGAGCATCGCCCGAGGCACAAGGCATCCGGTGTTAGATTCGGGGTCGGTGAAGGCCATCACCGCCCCACGCAAGTCCTCGAGGCTCCGGGCCGAACTCCCAGCAGGAACTATCAGCAGCGAGCGATACTGGAGGCCGTCCTCGAACTCCGGCTGCACGAGCAACTTCGTCCGATTCTGGGCCAAGGAGTGCACGTAAGTGCCCGTGCAGACGAACGCCACGTCCACCTGCCCTTGCTCCAACGCCCGCCCCACCTCGGCATACGACGGACGCAGCACGAACGTCGCCTCTCGCCCCACGGACCGCCCGATCTTCTGCACCAGGCGCCGATACGTTGAGAAAGTAGCCTCGGCGCTCACCATCGTCGCCACAGCAAAACGAAGGCGACTGTCCCGGGCACCAGCTAACGGCTCGGGCCACTCGCTGCGCTCGGAAAGGTCCACAAAAGGCGCCCTGGACTGCAGCACGTGAGCCACGCCCCCGACGGCGCTGACGCCGATCCCCGTCAGCGCCACGCACAAGGCGGCCTTCCAGAGCCAACTGCGCCGGAATGCGAACTCTCCAGCCATACGCTCAGCCCCTGGAGTGCCGGAGGGGAGCACCTTCAGCGTCTACGTAAGTCCGGCCCTACACAGACAGGGCTCCTGACTGCCCGCAGGTGGCAAGCGCCCCGTGCTTTCCTTATATGAGGGCAGGAGGTAGCCGCACGGCAGGCTTGTGAAAGCACTCGCAGCCCTTCGTCGCCCCTGGCCCCTCTAACGCGGCTGCGACTGCCGACACTCCAAGGTACGCGAATCCGGGCGGGCTGTCAAGCAGGACTCTGCCACCTCACGCTTGACGCAACAGCGCGTTCGGCGGATAATGGACGCCCGGAAGGAGACCCGTTATGCCGAGCCGCACAAGCCAGACCGCCCATGACAAGGCGTCACAAATGATGATGCCCGGGGCCTGGTGCGCTGCCGGCTCGGGCATCATGTAGATACCCCCGACAACAAGACGCATTCAGGCCCGGGAGCGCTCAACGCCCTCGGGCCTTTTCTTGTACAGCCAACCCGGAGAGCAACACCATGACACCGAGAATCTACATCACGACTTCCATTCCCTACGTCAACGCGCCTCCCCATCTGGGCCACGCCCTTGAGCTGGTGCAGGCGGACGCGATCGCGCGCTACTGCCGACTGATCGGCCATGAAGTGCGCCTCCAGACCGGCACGGACGAGAACGCCTTCAAGAACGTGGTGGCCGCCCGGCAGCAGGGCATCACACCCCGGGAGCTGGTAGACCGCAACAGCCAGGCGTTCCGGGACCTGTGCCGGGCGCTCTGCGTTAGCCCGGACACCTTCATCCGCACCACCGAAGAGAGGCACCGCGTCGGCGCCGCCAAGTTCTGGCAGCAGCTCAGACCGGGAGACATCTACCAGAAGGAATACCGCGGCCTCTACTGCACCGGCTGTGAGGACTTCTTCCTCGAAAGGGACCTCACGGACGGGTGCTGCCCCGATCATGGCACGCGGCCGGTCGTGGTGGAAGAGAGCAACTACTTCTTCCGCCTCTCGGCCTATCAGACCGAGATCGAGGAGTTGCTCGAGACGGACCGGATCAGTGTGGTACCCCAGAAGCGCAAGAACGAAGTGCTGGCCTTTGTGCGGCGCGGCCTGCGGGATTTCAGCGTATCGCGCGATGCAACGCGCTCGGGCGGCTGGGGCATCCCCGTGCCGGGCGACGCGTCGCAGATCATCTACGTGTGGATTGATGCCCTGGCCAACTACATCTCCGGCCTGGGCTTCGGAAGTGGCGACGGCTGGGCGACGTTCTGGAGCGAAGAGACGACCAAGGTCCATGTAATCGGCAAGAACGTCTGGAAGTTCCACGCCGTCTACTGGCCGGCGATGCTGCTGTCGGCGGGCCTTCCGCTGCCGGACCGGATCGTTGTCCACGGCTTCCTGACCGTCAACGGGCAGAAGATCAGCAAGTCGCGGGGCAACGCCGTGGACGCACGGGAATGGGTAGGGGAGTATGGAGCTGACGCGGTCAGGTATTACCTGTTGAGGGCGGTCCCGCCCTTCGAGGACGGGGATGTTTCGGCCGAGCGGCTCAAACGGCTCTACAACCAGGACCTCGCCAACGGCCTGGGGAACTTGCTCAGCCGCCTGAGCAGCCTGCGCGACCGAGCGCATTGCGGCCAGTACGGCCCTGGACCCCCGCCGGCGGCACCCGACGGCTACGTTGAGGCCATCGGTTCCTACGAGTTCGACAGGGCGCTGGCGGCGCTCTGGACGCCGATATCTGAGCTAAACCGCGACATTGAGCGGGCCAGGCCCTGGGTGGCGCTCCGAACGGGCGACCGCCAACTCGTACGGCGGCAGTTGTCCGGGTGGCTGCACGAGCTGCACCGTGTCGGGCACTGGCTGGCGCCCCTGCTGCCCGATGCCAGTAGGCGGCTCCTTGCGGCCCTGTCGCGAAGGGAGAGGGGCGCCCCCGAGGTCCTCTTCCCCCGTGCAGACTGAGCGGTCGGTGCGACGGGCGCGGCGCCGGGTTCCCTCGTAGCCTGCCGCGCCCGTCACTTCAGCCTGTCATACAGTTCGTCGGCCTGCTCGACGTCGATGTCACGGGCGTCAATGACCGAGTAGTAGTATTGCCCCTCGGTGACAAAGCTCTTCAGGGTTGCCATTGCCGTGAAGAACTCGTCCCTCGTCAGGCCGATGTTGCCCAGGCCGTACTCCAGGCCCATGTCTTCCCTGAACTGCCTGCCGTACTCGCGCTCGTTGTCCTGGAGGTACGTCATCACGAAGATGCCCGTGGCCAGCAGGCCTCCGTGCAGATACGTCCTTCCGGTGACG
>JAUVVP010000105.1 GCA_030604585.1 Planctomycetota bacterium
CAGCGAACGCACGAGCGCCGCACCATACTTCGCGCCGTGGGCTGCACCGGCGTGCGACGCACGGAGAACTCACGGCGAAGATGTCGCAAGTTGGCGCCCGACCTCTCGCGCAAACGGTGTGCCGCCCACGGCATACGGAGTCCACGCCCTCGACCGCCTGAATCCGGTCCACGATGGTGGTGGCCGGCGGCCAAGGCTGCTGGGAGCGCTGCATGCCGTTGAAAAGCCGGGCGGCCGTGCGTATAGTCACCGTGGAGAATCCCTTGGCCTGGCGGGCCTGGCCCGCCAGGACGGCTATTCGAGAGGACGGTCACATGCCGCGCAGGAACTTCGCCGACACCCTGATGGAGCGCATGCGCGACAAGCGGAGCCAGGTGGTCGTGGGGCTTGACCCCCGGCTCGAGCGCATGCCCGCGGAGGTCCGCCCGGCCGATGACGGGACCCCATTGACCCCCAAGGCCGCAGCGGATGCGATAGTCGCCTTCAACCGGGCCGTGGTCGAGGCGGTGGCGGAGCACGCCCTGGCGGTGAAGTGCCAGGTCGCCTTCTATGAGCAGTTCGGCTGCGAGGGCATGCGCGCCTACGCCGAAACGCTGCATCACGCGCGCCGCAACGGCCTCGTCGTCATCGGCGACGTCAAGCGGAGCGACATCGCCAGCACGGCGGCCGCTTATGCCTCCGCCCACCTGGGCCGGCCCGGCGGCGAGCCGGCGCCGGCGCAGGATTTCATCGCGGACGCCATCACCATAAACCCCTACCTGGGCAGCGACGGGGTGCGGCCCTTCCTGGAGGCCGCCGCAGCCAACGGCCGGGGTGTCTTTGCGCTGGTCAAGACCAGCAACGCCTCGTCGGTGGAGATACAGGACCTCGACGCCGAGGGCGTCCCGCTCTACGAGCGCGTGGCGGCCCTGGTGGAGCGCTGGGGCGAGTCCTACCGCGGCCGCAGCGGCTACAGCACGCTGGGCGCGGTCGTGGGGGCCACCTTCCCGGAGGAGCTGGCCAGGCTCAGGGACCTGATGCCGAGCGTTCCGCTGCTGGTGCCGGGGTTCGGCGCGCAGGGCGGGCGCGTTGAAGACGTGGCGGAGGCCTTCGATGTCGAAGGGGAGGGGGCGATCGTCAGCTCATCGCGCGCCATTATCTTCGCCTGGGAGCGCCAGCCCTACCGGGAGCAGTTCGGAGAGGCCCGCTGGGAAGAGGCCGTCGCGGCGGCCGCAGCCGACATGCGCCGCCGAATCTGGGACGCAACGCACTGAGGCGCCGCTTACCGGCGCCTGCGGGACCAGTCCCGATTTTCCCTCGGGCTTCTGACGCACATGCGCGGAGCGCAGCGCCGCCTCACTAAGACGGCCCTACGCAGCGCCGGGCTCCAGCTCGCCGTAGACGCGGCAGATGGTGTCGACCAGCTTGTCGGGATGGTGGCGCAGCAGGTCCTGCTTCTCCCACAGCACCCGCGTGCCGTCCAGGTCTTCCACCAGGTCCGCTTCCACGACGCGCACGCCGAGCTCGTGCAGGGCCGGGTCGAGCGCAACGATCTCCGCCCCCTCGCTGCGGTAGCGCTCCAACATGGCATCGGATGGGAAGCGTGAGTTGAACACCGCGCAGTCGAGACCATCGGACCCGATGCACTGGAGGACACTGCGCAGATGGTCCGAAGCATTGAAGCCGTCGGTCTGGCCGGGCTGTGTGACGATGTTGCCGACGTAGATCTTGAGGGCCCCCGTCTCCGCCAGGGCCTCGCGAATGCCGGGCACGAGGACGTTGGCGAGCACGCTGGTGAACAGGCTGCCGGGCCCGATGACGACGATGTCGGCTGCGAGGATGTCCTCGACGGCGGCCTGGCAGGCCGGCGGAGCTTCCGGCTTCAGGTAGATGCGCCTGATGGGGGGCTTGTCCGGCCCGCGGACACTGACCTCGCCTTCCCGGATGCTGCCGTCCTCCAGTTCCGCGCAGATGTGACAGTCGGCCACCGTCGGGGGCACGACCTTGCCCCGGATGTTCAGCAGGCGGCTCAGCACGCGGATGCCGCGCTCGAAGCTGCCTTCGATGTCGGTCATGGCCGCGATGGCCAGGTTCCCCATGCTCATCCCGTCGAAGGAGCCCTGGCTGAAGCGGTATTGGAAGAGCTGGTTGAGCAGCCGCTCCTTCTGTCCCGGCTCGCTGAGGGCGATCAGGCAGTTGCGGGCGTCGCCCGGCGGCAGGATGCCCAGTTCATCGCGCAGCCTGCCGGAGGAGCGGCCGCTGTCGGTCACCGTCACGATGGCGGTCAGTTCGTTGCAGTAGGTCTTGCAGCCCTCCAGCACGATGGGCAGGCCGGTCCCGCCTCCGACGGCCACAATGCGCAGCGCGTCCGGCGGCTTGTTCATGTTGGCCAGGCGCACCAGGGTGGGCACCTGGAAGATGCGCCTGATGCGGTAGTCGGCCTCTTCGCCGGAGTCCCGGGGTTCGAAGGCGCTGAATCGGCCGTGAAGCATCTGCGCCGTGACGGTGCCCAGGTCGTTGCCCACGCGTATCTCCTCGGGCGGCCGGTCGCCCACGACGAGGGCCTGCTCGGGGCGCAGCCGGTGCTTCTCCAGCAGGTAGCGCAGGGACTCGCTCATCAGCTCTCCGCGCTCCGCGTCGTTGACGATCACGTCGTCGAAGGCGTTCTCCAGACCCAGCTTCGTGATCTTGGTGGACTGCCTGCGGTGGACGCCGCTGGTCAGCAGAAAGCACCGGATGCCGCGGTCCCGCAGGAACCTGAGCGTGCCGGGCACGTCGGCGAAGGGCCTTATGTCGCCCACTTCATCGCTGTTGTAGGCGCGATAGGCCCTGTCAATCGTGTCGTTGTCGAGGCCGTAGCGACGCGCGATCTCGTCGAAGACCAGGAAGTGCGGCCCGAAGGTGTCCGCCAGCTCCCGCTGTAGTGCCAGGGCCTCGTCTTCGCTGAGGGGCAGGCCGGACTCGACCAGCACGTGCGCGGCCCGGCGCCGCGAGGCGTCCAGCAGCGTGTCCGTGCAGTCGTAGAGCGTGTCGTCGAGGTCAAATACGACGGCCTTCAGTGGTCCCGCCACCTTCTGCCTCCGAGCGTGTTGAGCCCAGACAGTATAACAGAACTACGAGCCCGAACTGAAGCCCCGGGCGCGGAGCCGGCCGGCCCCCGGCCCCCTCAGAGGGCGCAAGGTTGCAATCCCTGTGCCGGCTGCTATGATACGGTCCCGCGTTCAGAGGGAGGCGGCTGCCAATGGAGAAGACCTACGACGTGATCGGCATAGGGTGCTGCGCCTTCGACATCGTGGCCGAGGTGCAGCGCTACCCCGACCCCGACGAGAAGGTGGGCGTGCCAGGCATCCGAACCCAGGGCGGCGGCCTGGTCGCCACCGCACTGGTGGCCGTGGCGCGGCTGGGCGGTCGCTGCGCCTACATCGGGCCGCTCGGGGACGACTACTTCGCCCAGTTCTGCGTGGACGACTTCGAGCGGGAGGGCGTGGACACCCACCTGATCCGCCGCGTGCCGGGCTCCTCCGTGGTCACCGCCATCATCGTTGCCTGCCCGCAGGCCGGCAGCCGCATGATCCTGGCCACCGCAGCGGACAATCCCGTCGCGGTGGCCAGCGACGTCTCGGAGGAGGCCGTCCGCCGGGCGCGCGTGCTGCACGTGGACAACTTCCAGCCTGCCGCCGCGCTCGAAGGGGCGCGCATCGCCCGTTCCCTGGGCATTCCCGTCACGATGGACCTGGAGGGCGCCGGGCGCGGCGTCGAGGACATCCTGGCCTTCGGCGATTACGTCATCGTGCCGCTGGCCTTTGCCCGCCGGCGCTACGCTGCCGATGCGCCGGCGGACGGCGCCCGGGCGCTCTATGACGAGATCGCCCCCCAGGGGGGCAAGGCCGCAGTGGTGACGGCCGGCGTAGGGGGTTCGTTCGCCGTCTGGGCGGGCGGGTCGCTGCGCCAGCCCGCCTACAAGGCGCCGGTGGTTGACACGACGGGCTGCGGCGACGTCGTCCACGGGGCCTTCGCCCTCGGGCTGGCCCGCGGCTGGGACCTGGAGCGCATCATGCCCTACGCCTCCGCCGTGGCGGCCCTAAAGTGCAGGGAGCTGGGCGGCCGGGCGGGCATACCCACGGAGGACGAAGTGCGCGAGTTCCTGTCCTGCGCCGAGCCGATCACGTAGCTGGGCGCCGGCACGGGAGGAGATGCCGTGGCGAAGAAGGACGCCGCTTACGTGTGCAGCGAGTGCGACGCCACCTTCTATCGCTGGAGCGGCCGGTGTCCGAACTGCCGGCAGTGGGACAGCCTCCAGGAGGTCAGGGCCGCTCCGGCCCGGGAGAGGTCCCTCGGGCGCGCCGCCATCGCCACGCCGCCTCTCTCCATCGCCGAGATCGAAGTGGACCCCCACGTGCGCGTCCCGACGGACATCCCCGAGTTCGACCGCGTGCTGGGCGGGGGAGTGCTGCTCGGCAGCACCATACTGCTCGGCGGCGAGCCCGGCATCGGCAAGTCCACCATGCTGCTTCAGGCGCTCGGCATGATGGCGGCGCAGGGCATGCGCTGCCTCTACGTGAGCTGCGAAGAGTCCCTCGGCCAGGTCAAGATGCGGGCCGAAAGGCTCGGGCTGGAGCGCTCCGCGCTGGCCGTCTCAGCCGAGACCTCCCTGGAGAGCATCCTTGCCCTGGTCGGCACCGAGACGCCGCAGGTGGTCGTGGTTGAGTCCATCCAGCGCGTCAACGCGGCCGAGCTGGACTCGCCGACCGGCAGCCTGCGGCAGGTCAGCACGTGTGCAACGGCCTTGACCGAGGCATGCAAGGAGGCCGGCTGCGCCCTCTTCCTGGTCGGCCACGTCACCAAGCAGGGGCTGATAGCCGGGCCGCGGGCGCTGGAGCACCTGGTGGACACCGTGCTGTATTTCGAGAGCGAGCGGTTCCAGGCCCTGCGCATCCTGCGGGCCGCCAAGAACCGCTTCGGCGCCGTCAATGAGATAGGCGTCTTCGAGATGGGGCCGGACGGGCTTCAGGAGGTCCGCAACCCGAGCGAGCTCTTCCTGGCCGAGCGGGATGCCTCGGCCAGCGGCTCGGTCGTGACCGCCACGATGGAGGGCAGCCGCGCGCTGCTGGTGGAGGTGCAGGCGCTGGTCGGTCCCGGCGCCTACGGCACGCCCGAGCGGAAGGCCAGCGGGATGGACTACCGCCGCTTCAGCATGATGCTGTCGGTGCTGGAGCGACAGGCCGGAGTGGAGCTGGGCCGCTGCGACGCCTTCGTCAACGTGGCCGGCGGGGTCAGGGTGTTCGAGCCGGCGGCGGACCTGCCTCTGGTGCTTGCGCTGGCCTCGAGCTTCCGCAACCGTCCGTTCTTCAGCGATGCGGTGGCCGTGGGTGAGGTCGGCCTGGGCGGCGAGGTGCGTGCCGTCAGCCGCATCGAGGAGCGCCTGAAGGAGGCCCGCAAGTTGGGCTTTGAGCGCGCCGTCGTCCCCGCCGGCAACGCCGGTGCCGCCCGCCGCCTCGTAAGCGAGGTCCACCCCGTCAGGAACCTGTTGGAAGCGGTTAGGTGCCTCCACGCGCCCGGTTAGGTGCCAGCAGTGGTTGTCGGTTTCGAAGGCCTCCGAACCGGTCGGTTGCAGGTTGATGCACCCGTTGCGGTTCAGCGGAGAATATGCAGGTTCCGTCTGACGACGCCCCTCTCTGCCCAGGGGCGCCCGCTTCTGCAAAAGCGCGGCGCTGGTGCCCTGGGGATCCAACCTCGCTCGGAAGTCTTGTAATCGTCGGACCGCCGACCTATACTAATATAGTCACTTTGCCTGTGTCCCGTCGTCCGGAGGTGACAACATGCCAGACCAAAGCACAGGTCTCATGTTCGTTGAGTCGCTAACAGTCCAGAATTTCCGTTCAATTGAGAGCGAGACGTTCGAGCTTACTCCGTTCTCTGTTCTGATAGGAAAGAACAACGCTGGCAAGTCCAACGTCATGAACGCCCTTCAGCTGTTGTTGGAGGGTACTAGCCGCGACTTCTCGGACCGGGACTTCCACGTACCGGGCGGCAACATTGTGCTCCAAGCTAGGCTCCAAAACGTCGAGCCCTACCTGTGTCTCAGCAGCGACAAGCATCGGTCTAGGATTGAGGAGGATCTGCAGCAAGGCAATCTCCTGCTGCAGAAAATCGTCACCTCGGGGCCCACGGCCGGGAAACTGCAGGTGTACGATCCTGCTAAGGAATCGTACGGCACGAAAACGGGCATTGACGCTGCACTAAAGCAGATCGTCCCCGAAGTCATTTTCATAGAAGCATTTCAGGACCCCACTGCAGAGGCGGTTGGGAAGGCTTCTGCTACGCTTGGCAAGCTCCTGAGACAGATAGTTGGAGGAATCCAAGAGCATGTTTCCGGGGAGCTGGAGCGGGCGTTCGATGTTGCGAACAGGCTGCTTAATGTTGTGACCGTCGAGAGTGACAGCGGCCCCGTGGTAACCGATGAGAGAGCCGAGCAGGTCAAAGAGATCGAACGCAGCATCGCGGCGAACCTCGCGGAAGTGTTCGAAGATACAGCCGTCAGGATTTTCATCGATTTGCCCGGAGTCCCTGATCTTATTGCTAATGCCAGAATGGAACTGCGCGATGGTGTAAAGTGGACGCCTCCCGACCGGAAAGGCCAGGGCGTCCAGAGGGTCCTATATGTTGCCTTGCTCAGAAGCCTTGCAGAGCAGATAAGGACGCAGCAACAGGGTCCGGTCAAAAGGCC
>JAUVVP010000243.1 GCA_030604585.1 Planctomycetota bacterium
ACGCCGTTCCGCCCGTTCCAGCACCTGCTTTCCGTCGAAGATCAGCTCTACGTCTATGCATTGCTCGGCGGGGTGCACGGCAGGCGTCCGGAACGTTCGTCTCAAACGCCGACCGTCGGGCAGCTCGCAGTCCGGGACGTCCTCCTGCTCCTGCTGCCTCGCGGGATCGATCAGCTTGGCCAGGTCCGGCTGGAACAGGTCCAGGATCAGCTTGCCGCCCGGCGCCAGATGCCGCCGCGCGCAGCGGAGGCACGATAGCTGATCTTCGACGGAAAGCAGGTGCTGGAACGGGCGGAACGGCGTGGTGACCAAGCCGAAGGCCTCCCCCAGGTCGAAGTCGGTCATGTCGCCCTGCACGAGCCGGACGCGGCCGCGGACCTCCTGCGATTGCCCGCGCAGCTTCTCGCGGCACCTGGCCAGCATGTGCTTGGAAACGTCCAGCCCGACGACCTCGCACCCGGCGGCGGCGACGGGGATCAGAACCCGGCCCGTCCCGCAGCCCAACTCGAGGACCTTGCCCCTCGCCGCGCGCGCGTATCCGACGTAGAACTCCACGTCCTGCCGGCCAGCATAGCCGGGGATGAAGTCATACAGCTCCGCCAGGAACGGCTCGTCCTTGTAGCCGCCGAACTCGCTCATCTCACACCCTCGGAGCAATCAGGGCCGGCTGGGCCACGGTTCAGCCGACGGGTCCGTCGCTGCGCCAGTGCTCCTCGAACTCGGCCAGTGAGCCCTCGAAGAAAACGATCCGGCCGCTTATCGAGGCGCTTTCGCCGGGCTCCAGGTCCTTGAAGCAGGGGTCGGCGTGCATGCAGGGATGGTCCGGGTTGCCGATCAGAGAGTAAGTGTCCTCGTGCCACGTCATCGCGACCAGGCGGTCGCCACGGTTCGACAGGGTTACGATCAGGGGCAGGTCGGCGACGGCCGGACCCGAGCGCCAGCCGACCCGATAGGCGCCGGTCTCTGCCTTCAGGTCCTCGGCCTCGCTCAAGGGGACCCAGCCGGCCGCGGGGACATGGATGAACTTGTTCTCTCCCGTGAAGTCCGCGAACTCCCTGACGGCGCGCAGGTAGGCGCAGGTCTGGAGCTTGATGTCAGTGAGCGGCTCGGAACTCCCGTTGCCGATGTGCAGTTCCATCTCGACCGCCGAGTCGCCGCCCCGCCCGAGCCGCCCGCCGAACCGGACGCCGTTGGGCAGCGTCCGCTCGAAGGTCAGGCCGTCGGGCGCTTCCTGCCAGTCCACTTTGGGCACGTCCGGGTAGAGGACCGGGAACTGCGGATTGACGTGGCTCAGGTAGAGCAGCCCCGCGCTGCAGAAGAGCGCCTCGGGGAAGTCCAGCCAGATGTAATCCTGGCAGGGCCACGGCGGGCTGACCCAGGCGATCTGCTCGAACGGGTAGTGAGGTCGCCACTGCCCCGCAAAGATGCGAATGCCGCTGAGTGCGTTCGACATGAAGGGCTCCCTTCCCTGGAAGGCCATCGGGAGCGGATTGTGAATGGCCAACGTAAAGGTGACCGGTGCCGCCTGCCCGGCCGGGTCCGGTCGCGCGGCTACACGGGCTTCTGCGCCCGTTTCAGTGCGGCGACGATCTTGCCGGCCAGGTCCTTGACCAATTGGCTCATGTCTTCGCCGAAGGACATCTCGCGAAGCAGCTCGGTGCAGGCCCCGGCGATGATCAGATTGACCCCGCGGTCCTGGCTCTCGCGGTAGTCGGTGCGCACGCCGACGACGGGTATCGCGCGCTCGCACGCGATCCCCATCTCCAGCGCCGTGCCGCTGTCCACGTCAGCCCCGTCCAGCACGGCCACCATCACGTCCGCCTCGCGGACGGCGGCCACGCAGGCCCGGCAGATGTTCGCTGAGTGCCTCGGGTCGTTGTACGACTGGCCGAACTGGAAATCCTGGGGCAGGACCACCTCGGATCCGGCGATCGCTTCCTCCAGCCCGGCGGCCAGCGACCT
This sequence comes from Planctomycetota bacterium, assembly GCA_030604585.1. Lineage (GTDB taxonomy): Bacteria > Planctomycetota > Brocadiia > SM23-32 > SM23-32 > JAUVVP01. The sequence continues at coordinate 1,963 of JAUVVP010000243.1, forward strand.
GTTCCAGCGGCGCTGAGCCTGTGTGAACAACGGCGCCGACAGATATATCCTCACCGCATTGGCCTCCGAGATAGGCCAGGTTAGGGGTGCCGGGTGTCAGTCCCGGCCGCTCCGCACCGACCGCCACCTATGACCTACCACCTAACATCTAACACCTATCACCTGTCACCTATCACCTGATCCCCGGCACCTACGTTCTGTCGCTCGCAGCGTTCCCCCAGAGCCGTTCGATAGCGGCCCTGGGGACGCTGATCTCGGCCACCTCGACCAGGCCGGTGTACTGCCGGGCGCCGGGCCGCGTGAAGCCGAGCTTGTTGCAGACGAAGGTCACGGTGCGCTCGGCCCGCACGGCGGTTCCGAGGGGCTCCCCGGTGTCGCAGTCCAGTCCCGACGGCACGTCTATGGCCAGCACCGGGCGGTTGCACTCGTTGACGGCCTCGATGGCCGAGCGGAAGGGATCACGGACTTCGCCCCGCACGCCGGTCCCGAGCAGGCCGTCCACCAGGAGGTCCGCGCCCGCCCGCTCTCGCACGGCCCTGACGACTTCCTCCGCCGAGGGCACCTCGTCCACGGGGATGCCCATATTGAGGATGATGCGCAGGTTGACGGACGCTTCATTCGCCTCGGCCAGCACGTCCTCGATGGCAGCCAGCAGCAGCACGCCGACCCGGGCGCCCCAGTTGCTCAGGTGACGGGCGACGACGAATCCGTCCCCGCCATTGTTGCCCTTGCCGCAAAGGACCGTGACCCTCTTGCCCTTGGCGCCGCCGATCATATCGGCTGCCACGCGGGCGCACCGGCGCCCGGCGTTCTCCATCAGGATCAGGCCCTGGACGCCGTAGTCCTCAATGGCGGCCCTATCCAGTTCGCGCACCTGCTCCCTGGTGGCGGCGAATTCGTTGTTCATAGTCCCGCGGCAGTTCGGGTCGGCGGCGCCGGCACGTCCATGGCAACCGCGACGCGCCGGAGGGCGGCGCCATCCGACTCAGATGGCGGCCGCGTGGTCCCTAAGATCAGCCCCCGAGGGTCTCGACGCGCTGCTCGGCCCGCTTGATGATCTCCTCCGCGCCGGCGCGTAACCGGTCCATGTCGGCCGCGGCCTTCGCCGGGTCGGCCTCGGAGCTTCCTTCCGGGTCGTTGGCCGCCGGTGCAAGGGCTCTTTCGGCGGACTCGCACTCATCCAGAGCGGCGTCGAGCTCGGGCTTGAGCGCCTTCACGTCACGGACGACGGCCAGCAGCTCTGCCTTCCTCTCATCGAACTCCTGCACGGTGATCTCTGCCCGGTTGTGCCTGGCGGACAGCTCGTCGAAGTGGGCGGGCAAGGGGCGGACCGCCGCGTTCCAGCGCACCCGGGCGTTGACGGCAAGGCCCTGAAGGGGCTGATGGCGGGCCATCGAGTAGCCGACGGGCGCCTCGATCTCATAGAGAAGCCCCACGCACGGGGCGCTGAATTGCTCCGCTACGATGGGACTGCGCCACTCGTACCGGTCGCCGTCCGGTGAAACGCCAAGGCGCACCCGTTCCCCCTGGCAACCTCCGACCGCAAGGATGAGAACGGCCGGCACTAAGCAAAGGAGCAGCCGCTGCACTGGGCGCCACCTCCTGCGGGTAGGGTGAACCTGTGCGGTCCGCGCATCGCCCCCGTCACGTGATCACTTCTTCGGCCAGATCGAGCTGGGCCAGGTCAAGCCCCCTGAGCGCCTTTCCGTATCCGTGGGTCCGCAGGCGGTCCATCATGTTGGGCCGGAAGTAGGACTGCTTGAGGGCGTCCAGCGGCGTCAGATCGCCCGCCTCCACCAGGTTGAGCAGGTAGTTGTTGACGCGGTCGTTCATGTCCTGCTTGTCGATGGACTTGCTGTAGGCCTCTTCCAGGCTGATGAACCCCTCGTCCACGACGGCCATCAGGGATTCGTTCATGGTGACCATGCCGTACTTCTTGCCCGTCTGGATGACGGAGGGCAGTTGGTAGGTCTTCTTCTCGCGTATCAGGTTCGCCACGGCGCTGTGGACGACCAGGATCTCGAAAGCCGCGATCCGGCCCTTCACCTTGCGGCGGCAGAGCGTCTGCGTGATGACGGCCTTCAGGGTGGTAGAGAGCATGACGCGGATCTGCGCCTGCCTGTCCGGCGGGAACTGGTCAATGATACGGTCCACCGTGCTGGAGGCGGTGGTCGTGTGGACGGTGGCCAGGACCAGGTGGCCCGTCTCGGCCGCCGTGATGGCCAGGGCGGTCGTTTCCAGGTCGCGCATCTCGCCCACGAGGATGATGTCCGGGTCCTCGCGGAACGCTGCGCGCAGCGCGCGCTTGAAGCTCTCCGTGTGCAGACCCACCTGGCGGTGGCTGAAGATGCAGTTGATGTTTTCGTGGACGAACTCGACCGGGTCCTCGATCGTTACGACGTGGTCCGTCCTGCGCTCGTTGGCATAGTGCAGCAGCGCGGCAAGCGTGGTGCTCTTTCCGCATCCGGTCGGCCCCGTGCAGAGGATGATCCCCTTGGGCAGCATCACCAGGTCCACGATCACCTGCGGCAGCCCCAGGTCGTCCACCGTCATGATGTCGAAGGGGATCAGGCGCTGGGCCATAGCGAACCCCTTGAGGTCGCGGTAGACGTTTGTCCGGAAGCGCGCTATGCCCGGCATCTCATAGGCGAAATCGGAGTCGTTGACGGCTTCGTACTCCTTGCGGTTCTTCTCCGGGATGACCTCGCTGATCAGGCTCTTGACCTGCTCCTCCGTGAGCGCTGGGAGCTTCATCTTCTGTAGCTG
>JAUVVP010000466.1 GCA_030604585.1 Planctomycetota bacterium
GTTCGGGGGCTTCAACTGGCTCCTGGGGCGGTTCGGGCTCCACCTCGGTCTCCGGGGCCACTTCCGGCTCGCGCGGCTCGACCGCCTGCTCGAGGGCTTCAACTGGCTCCTGGAGCGGTTCGGGCTCCGGCTCGGCCGCCAGCAGCTCCTCCACCAGCACCTCTTCCTCGGGCCGCACCTCCTCCGGCTCATGAGGCTCCAGTTCGGCGTACTCCTCGGTCAGGTCCTCCAGCCCCGTCGGCGCGTAGTCGTCGGCCAGGTCCGCCACCCCCGTCGGCACGTAGTCGTCGGCCAGATCCTCCACCCCCGTCGGCACGTGCTCGTCCGTGGGCGGCGGGCCCTCGGGCGGCGGGCCCTGCTGACCGGCCCGCTTCTCCTCCTCCTGGTAGGCCGCCAGGACCGTAGCCTGGAGCATCTCCCTGCAGGCGGTGTTGATGGGGTGGGCCACGTCCACGTGGAGCTTGTCCCGGGCAGCGGCCATCCGGTCGGCGCGTGCCTCGTCGAGCGCGTTGCCGCAGTCGCTGCAGAACTTCGCCTTCAGCTCGTTCTTGGCTCCGCATCGCGGGCAATTGTCGGTCAGCTTACGGCTCGGCATCGCCACAAAGAAGCCCTTGCGCCCCTCGATAACCCGCAGATCGTGCACGACGAAATCGTTGTCTATCGTGACGCTGCAAAAAGCCCGAAGCCTGTCCGACCGATGGTGCATCAACTTCACGCGCACTTCAGTGATATTCAAGGAAGTCCCCTCCTCACTGTCAGCATCGTAACGCGACCGTCCCACGCGGCGAGGCTACACACCGGCGCGCAGGAAACATCCAATCTGGATACCAGGAAGTCGGCGGCCCGGCGCGCCTCCCGCTCTCCCGCCACGACCATGAAGAAGCTGGAGCCGCTGCCGGACAACAGCAAGCCCTGTGCATGGCAGGCCGCGCTTGCTTCCTCCAGCTTGCGCCGAAGCTCTCGCAGGTCTTCACATAAGCCGAGCGCCGCTGCCTCCAGGTCGTTCCGGAGGCAACGCCCCAGCAGCTCGGCGTCGCCGTTCAACAAGGCTTCTGATACATTGTTACCCGCGCAAGTGCGTTCTGTCAAGGTCTTCTCAAGCGCCTCGTAGGCCCTGCCGGTGGAAACGGACCAAGGCGGCGTCACGAGGACGTAGTGCATCGGGCGGGCGCACGGGAGCGGCGAGACGCGCTCACCCCTGCCCTCGCAGAGGGCCGCGCCGCCCCACAGGAAGTACGGCACGTCGGAGCCGAGCTCGGCGGCCAGTTCGGCCAGCTCCTCGAGCGGCGCGTCCAGCTCCCACAGCCGGTTCAGGGCCAGCAGGCTGACGGCCGCGTCGGCACTTCCACCCCCGAGGCCGCCCCCGACCGGGATACGCTTCTTCAGCGCGATGGCCGCTCCGCCCGAGACGCCGTAACGCCGCTGGAGCAGCCGGGCGGCCCGCACCACGAGGTTGCGCTCATCGGTGGGCAGGTCCGGGTGCGCGCACGAGAGGCTGACCTCCCCGCCGCCGCAGACCCTGAACTCCAGCTCGTCGAACAGGCTGACCGCCTGGATGATGGTGCGCACCTCGTGGAAGCCGTCCGGCCGTCGCCCCAGCACCTCCAGGTAGAGGTTGATCTTGGCCGGCGCTCTGACCCTCAGCTCGGTCTGCCCCTGGCCGCCGTCAGCCATCGTTGCCCTCCGCGAGCAGCTCGAAGAACGTCAACTGGCTGCGGCCGTAGACCCGCTTGTCCCGTTCGCTCAGCCGGGCCCCCGGCCAGACGGCATAGGGTATGGGCAGATGATGCAGCACAACGACGGCGCCCGGCTCGATCCACGGGCCGGCCAGACCGTCCAGCGCGCCGAAGAGCACGGCCCGCCCGTTGGGGTCGTCGACCAGGGCGTAGGGCGGATCAACGAAGACGACGTCGGCTGGAATGGCTGCCAGATCGGGCCGCCGCCGGGGCAGCTCCAGCACGTCCTGCCGCAGCAGCTCGCACCGGTCCGCCAGCCTGCACCTTTCGGCATTCTCCATGGCCAGCTCCGCCAGGCGCGGCTCCTTCTCGACGAAGACGCATCTGCGCGCGCCGCGACTGAGCGCCTCGAGGCCGAGCGCACCGCTGCCGCTGAACAGGTCCAGCACGCGGCTGCCCGGCACCGAATCCCGGATGATGTTGAACAGGGACTCCTTGACCCTGTCGAGCATCGGCCGCAGGGAGGCCGCCGCGACCGAGCGCAGCCTGGTCCCCCGGGCGCTTCCGCTGATGATCCTCACAGGGCCCCTCCCCGCCGGTTCGCAAGGCCGGTCCGCGAACCGCGCCTACCTAACCGGACGCATTCACCTGGTCGGTTGTGAGGGCAATGATGCAGAGCCCCGCTGCGTCGGCCTTGCGTTTCACCTCGTCCCGGTCCAACAGGATGGTGCGCCCCGCCTCCAGGGCGAGCACGGCGATGGCGGCCCCGCGGAGCGTGTCCACCGTATCGGGGCCGACGCAGGGGATGTCGAACCGCTCGTCGTGCCCCTCCCTGGCGACCTTGACGGCGACGGCATGGCCGCCGGCCAGACGGCCTCCGCGCTCCAGCACCGCGTCCGTGCCGTCTATGCCCTCGACGGCTATGACGGCCTGGTCCTTGACCACGATGCACTGGCCCACCTGGAGGGCGGCTATCTGCTTGGCAATGGGCCAGCCGAAGCGGATGTCGCGCCAGTGCCGCTCGTCGGGCCGCCTGCGGGTCAGCAGGCCGGGCACAAGGAGAA
>JAUVVP010000068.1 GCA_030604585.1 Planctomycetota bacterium
CGGGCATTCCCCCTCACGCCGAGGGGGCAGAAGCGAGAGCCCCTGCCCATCGAGCGAACGGACGACGGCATTATCCTGCAAACGGCAGGGGCGCGGAGTCCGTGGATCCTGTTGGTCGCCGACTCCATCTGAGCACCGATGGCACCGCGATCACCCGGCGAGGGAGGCGGTATGGTGTCCGGGAGGGACCTCCACCTCCCCCGGGACTCAGCCGAGCGCGCTCCCCCGCCTACTCGGCAAGCAGACTCCGAACCGTCTCCTGTAGGGCTTCAGGGTCGACCGGCTTCTCGACGTAGGCCGCCGGCTCCTCGCCCAGATACTCGCCCATGTCTTCCGACGAGAAGGAAAGCCCGAGGCGTTCGCCCACTCCTGTGAGCATGACGACGGGAATGGCCTTCAACTGCGGGTCCGCTTGTATCTCAGTGAACGCCGTAAAGCCGTCCTTGCCAGGCATCTGGACGTCGAGGATGATCAGGTCGGGCGGGTTCGCCCGGGCGGCCGCCAGGCCCTCGTCGGCGTTCGACGCGCCCGCCACTTCGTATCCCGCCTCCTCCAGCGCCACCTTCACGAACTCAACGGCATCCGGCTCATCGTCCACGACCAGGATCTTCCGCCTGCTCTCCTCGCTCATGCTGTCCCCTTCTGAAGAAATGCACTGACTTGTGCTGCGGATCCTCTACCTCAAGACGGTCTCCTCCTCGTCCCATTCCGTTGGAATGGAGATGTAGAAGGCGGTGCCCTGGCCCGGCTCGGACTGCACCTCAACGCGCCCGTGATGCTCCTCGACCACCTTCTTCACCAGCGGAAGTCCGAGCCCCGTGCCGCGGCTGCCCTTCGTTGTGAAGAAAGGCTCAAAGAGGTGCTCCTTGACGGCCGCGGGCAGGCCCGGCCCGTCGTCGGCAACCGCGATCCGAAGCAGCCGGCCTCCTTCTATCACCTGTGCGGTCACGTTCACCCGGCCCGCGTCCGAACACGCCTCGATCGCGTTGGTCAGCAGGTTGAGCACTACCCTCTTGATGCCGGTCGCATCAATGGCAACCGCCGGCGCCTCCGCATCCACTTCCAGTGACACCTGGACGCCGTTCTGCGCGGCCGATTCCCGCACCATCAGCACCGTCTCGTTGAGCAGTTCGCCGACGTCGGTCGGCTCTCGGCGCGGCGCGCTCTTTCGGCAATAGGCCAGCATGTCCCTCACCATGTCGGACATGAAGCTTGCATTGCGCTTGACCATTTCCCAGCCCTTGGCCACCTTGTCCTGGTCCTGCTTCCGGAGGCCGACGTCCAGGATGTAGGAGCCTCCCTGCAGCCCGTTCAGGGCGTTCTTGATGCAGTGGGCAATGCTGGAGACAGCCTGCCCCACGGCGGCGAGGCGCTGCTGAGCCACCACCTCCTGGTGCAGACGCGAGTTCTCGGCGGCCACGGCCACCTGTCCGGCAATGGTGACCAGTAGCTGCAAGTCGTCCACGCCGAACGGCGCCATGGCGTCGGTCGTGTCCACCTGGAGGGCGCCCAGCACTCTGGCGCCCATCATCACGGGACTGCACATCATGGAGCGCAAGTCCTGGTCCACGATGCTCTGTGCCCGTCGGAGCTGGTCGTCGGAGCGGACGTCACCGGCCAGCACCGCCTTGCGCTGATCGGTGGCAAGCGAAAGCAGCGTCCGGGACATGCCCACATGGGCCGGCTCGCTTCCCGCGCGCGTGACGGACAACCGCAACTCCTCGCCCCCTTCAGCGAAGCCCGGCAGAACCGCGTGAGCGTGGTCCGCCTGGCGATATACCTGGAGCAGCTCGTCCAGCGTAAGCTCGACGAGCCTGCCGATCTCGAGCGCTCCACAGGACCTTTCGGCCACCTGTTTCAGGACATCCAGCCGCGCCTTCAGGCTGGCGGCTACGGACGAATCACCCGTTTCCTCGCGCCCGACGGGCTCCTCGACGTCCAACAGGTCAACCACGGTGGGCATAGCGTCATCCAGCAGGAGGGCCTCCTGAGGCGGCACATAGTTCTCGTCAAGCAAGAAAGTCAACTGGCAATCGCCTATGCTGATCCAGTCGCCGTCCTGGAGTTCGGCCCTGGCAACGTTGAAGCCGTTCACGACGGTACCGTTGGCGCTGCCCAGGTCCTCGATGTAATAGGAGCCGTCGGCGTGAGTTATCCTCGCGTGCTGCCTGGAACTGAACGGTCCCGGGATCGTCACCTCACAGTCGGGCGAACGGCCCAGCACTGCCTCGTCGCCCAGCAGGAACTCCCGTTGATCGGTCTGGCCGCGAATGACTGCAAGCTTCGCCACGCCATCCCCCCTAAAGGCCGACATCGCGGCCAGCTCCATTTGGAACGCACCTGCCCCCGTATCTTACGGGTCCATGCCAGCATGATACCAGAAGCCCGGCGGCGTTCAAACGCCCAGTGCGGCCGGCCCCCAGGGGCTGAAGCCGCAATTGCCGACCAGGACAGCCCCCACTCCCTGCGAGAGAAGATTGATGCTGTCGCGCGAGAGCAGGTGCAGGTCGCCGTGGTTGTGGACGTCAAGGAAGGCCGGGGCGAGTATCCTGCCGGGGGCGTTGATGACCTCCGCTGCGTGCGCTTCCTCGCCGGAGCCAAACAAGAGAAGCGCATCCTCGCAGATGCCGACGCTGACGGGGTCCGGCAGGAAGCGCTTCCCGTCGTGCACCTACGCTCCCCGGATCAGGAAGTCCAGAGCCCCGCGCCTCATCAGCTCCTCCCTGCCCCCACCGTACAGACCGCGCCTATCCGTCCCTTGCGTCGATCTGAATCGTTTCCGCCACGGCCCCGTCGCGCACGAGCAGGCCGAAGGCGTACTGGTTGACGGTCGTGCAGACATGGCGCGGGAAGACCAGCACGACGCGCCCGACCATGCTCAGCAGATCATTCGCAACCGGCTCGCCGGTGGCCCGGTCGAAGCCGAGCCACTTCAGCATGCCAAAGCGCTCGGACTTGCCGAAGGCCGCATACCCGCGAAAGCCAAGCACGTGCACGGGCCCGAACTCCGCGCTGACGCCGAGCTTCAGGCCGCAGTCGGTGGTCAGCAGGTGCCCTGCGCGATGGGGGTGCGAGTCCAGGATACGGGTCGCCACGGCAGCCGCGTAAGCGAACGCTCCCGGCATGATGTCGTTGTAGTTGGAATCCCAGATGACTGCCGTGCCGGGCGATACGGTGTGACGCCACCGGTAAGAGCCGGCCCGGTGCGCCTCCAGGCTGCCTTGCATGGTGAGGGACGAGGAGGTAACGACCTCATGGATGGTGTGCTTCGGAGTGAGGGCGGCCACAGTGTCGTCAATCTTCTGCATCAACGCCTCCGAATAGCGGCGGGCCGCATGCGGATTGCGCTGATGGACATTGCCGTCATAGACCTGCAGCCCGTGCAGCGTCAGATGCGGCAGCGAGGCGACGGCGTCCGCCAACTCAACCGCCGCCCGGCCGAACGGAACGCCCGTCCGCTTCATGCCAGGGTCAATGTCCAGGTAGACGTGGACCTCCGCGTCCGCTCTCCGGGAGAGCCCACGGGCGCAGGCGAGGTTCGCCACCACCACAGAGAACCGCTTCTCGGGGAACGCCCCCCTCAGGGCGAGGAAGGCATCGGCCGACGGGCCGAAACAGGGGAAGGCCACCAGAATGTCCCCGATGCCGGTGTGGGCGGCTATCACGTCCGCTTCGCTGACGCAGGACGCTTTGACCGCCTCTAGGCCGGCCTCACGATAGCGCTCCAGCAACGCGCTCGCCTTGCAGGTCTTGGCCATCAGGCGCACGTTCTCGAACCCGCCGCAGAGCGCCTTGAGCCCCTCGAGGTTGGCCCGGAGCGCCCACTCGTAGAACAGAAGCCGAGGCGTCTCGATCCCGTCCAGGTCGCGTACGCTGTACCGGCCAAGGTCGGGGACACAGAAATCGCGGTTCACTTCTCCACCACGGCTTCCAGCCGTATCTCCACGAGTGCGTTCGGCTCGGGCAGGGACACTTTCAGGACGGTAGTCCGCGCCGGATAGTCCCCGACCCCCCTCTTCTCGAACTCCGCTACGTACGCGTCGTTGAAGCGCTGGAAGACGCGCGGATAGTCCTCGCGGAGGAACACGAGCGCCTCGGTGAGGTCCCCAAGCGTGACGGTCAGGCCCAGCTTGCGGGAGATGGTTGCCATCAGCCTCTCCACCTGGCCGAAGACGTCGGCCACCTGCCGCTCGAGGGCGTCGGGGGCAAAGGCGCCGTTGTGTGACTCGTAACCGACGACGGTCCCGCTGAGCGGGTCCACGGCGGCTATGCCTGCGAACTTGATCCAGTACACCTGCCCCAGGTCAATGATGACGGCGTCGCTGTAGACGCCGGCCCCCGTGAGAGTATCGTCCGCAAAAACCCTCTGGATCCGCGCCATCGCTCTGGTTACCTCGAGACAACGCCGCACTTCGAGCCTGTCTTCACCCGTCAGTCCTGGCTCGGCGTCTCCCCCTCGCCGGCAGGCGCGGCTGCCCCGGACGGGGCTTTCTCGCGCGCTATCCTGCCCAGGTAGTCCGGCAGTTCCACCCCGGCCATTTCGGCGACGTCGTGAAGGGGCGGTATGCTCCGGATGAGGCTCGAGAGGAAGTTGGCCGTGGCGGACCCGGCGCCGTTGCCGCTTCCGGAGTCCCAGACGGTGATCTTGTCGATCTTCAGGTTCTTGATGGCCTCCACCTGGCGTTCGACAATGTCCTCGATCTTCTCGATCATCAGCAGGGTGGCGGCAGCTCGGGCATCGCCGCCGCAGCTCTGCACCAGCGAGGCGTAGCCGGCGGCCTTGCCGTCGAGCACCTGGCGAATGCCCTTGGCCTCCGCCTCATAGGTAAGCAATATGGCGTCCGCCTCGCCCCTTGCCTCACGCCTCTTGCGTTCCGCCGTGGCCTCGGCGGCGATCTCGACACGGCGCTTCTGTATCTCCTGCTTTGCGACTTCCTCGGCGTTGAGCCTTTCCATTTCGGCCCTGTACTGGGCCTTCTGGATCTCTACCGCTGCCTCGCGTTTGGCCACCTCTCCCCTCTGGCGGGCGGCCGCCTCTTTGGTGGCCAGCTCAGCGTTGGCGTCGGCGATGTCGGCCTTGGCGGCGTTCTCTCCCGCAACGGCCTCGGCTTCCTGGCCTTGCACGTAGATTCGGCGGTCCGCCTCGGCCTTCTTCGTGCCCTTGTCGGCCTCCGCTACGTTCTCGGCGACCCTGATGGTCTGTTCTCGATTGGCCTCGGCCTCGCCGATAGCGCCGAACCTGTCATGGTCGGCCACGTCAACTTTCGCCCGGTTGATCGCCTCGGCAGCCGCCTTCTTGCCGATGCTCTCGATGTAGATGGACTCATCCGTGATGTCGGTGATGTTGACGTTTATCAGGTAGAGGCCGATCTTGTTCAGCTCCGGCTCCACGTTCTTGCGGATGGATTCAAGGAAGCTCTCGCGGTCCTGGTTGATCTGCTCGATGGTCAGGGAGGCGACGGTAAGCCTGAGCTGGCCGAAGATGATCTCCCGGGCCATCTCCTCTATCTCGGGCAGGCCGAGCTTCAGAAGGCGTTCCGCCGCATTATTCATGACCCCCGGCTCGGTGCTGACGGCGACCGTGAACGTGCTGGGGACGTTGATGCGGATGTTCTGGAACGAAAGGGCATTCTCCAAGGGAATGCCGATGGTTATCGGGGTCAGGCTCAGGTAGGCATAGTCGTGAATGAGCGGCCAGACGAAGGCCGCCCCGCCGTGAAGGCACCTGGCGGACACTCCCCTGCCCACCTTGCCGTAGACGACCAGGACCATGTTCGAGGGGCACCGCTTGTAGCGGGCAGCCATGATGAGCACAGTGGCAAGCACCAGGCCCACAAACGCACTGATGGCCAAAACCAGAAAGCTGACCCCTTCCATCTTCCTCCCCTTTCCGAAGCCTATCAGCCTTTGTCAACGACCAGCTTGTTGTCGGCCGCGATGCTGACCACCGTGACGCGCTCGCCGGTCTGGAACTCCTGCCCTTTCTCGGAGACGGCGTCGAACACCTTCAGGTGGTCCTGGACCACAACCTGCACTTTGCCTACGCCGTCGGCCGGGATCCTCAGGTAAACCGACCCCTCCTGGCCGATGGCATTCGCCAGGCGCATCGTCCCACTCGACTGCAAGCCCATCATGAAAGTCATTATCTTGCTGATGACCCAGACCGAGAACAGCCCGGCAATCATCGCGCCCAGGATGGCCCAGGCTTCGACCAGGTCGGCCTCTTTCCGCAGGGCAAGGCCGACCAGGCCGAACATCATGAAGAAGGCCGTGATGGTCTGGAGCGAGAGCATCTTGAAGCTGACGTCGGAGTCCGCGTGAGCGTCAATGGCGTCGGCGGCGTCCACATCGCCGTCGAAATCGCCTCCGACGTCGAAGTCAGCGCCCACGTCGCCATCGAAGTCGCCTCCTACATCCTCGGCCCCGCCGTGATGGCCGACAAAGAACAGGACCAGCCTAATGAAGAAGAGCGCTCCACCCAAAATCGCACAACCCGCGAAAACTGTGTCTACCCCGGTCATTTCGTTCAGCCCTCTGAAACCGTGCTCGTGGGCCAGATGCGGACCGATGGTATTGTAATCCTGCCGGCAGCCAATGCAAGCCCTAAACGGAGATCCGCCTCCATGCCGGTAGAGTGGCCTGTCACACCTACATACCGCATCTCCTCCTGCTTTATTCTGCCTTTTTTTCGCCCCCGGCCCGTAAAGCTGATGGAAGTGCGGCCGTTCACATGCCAGCTTCTGCTCCGCTGCCGCCCCGTGACGCCCCCATGGCCTGGTCGCGCCATTCGCTGAGCCTATCCGCAATCCTCACCTGGAGGACGTTCGGGCAAGGGGTCTTTGACAGTTTCAGGATGAGAACTACAATATGTCGTGCACGTGTTCGCCGTCGCTGAACTTCGTCTTGTCGGTAGTTGCGCTATGAGGTATCTGCTGCTGTTTGTGCTGGGGATTCTGGCCGGCTCAGGCTGTGCGGTCCTGCACGAAGAGCACCGCTGTGTAACCCGGTATCTCGACAGGGAGCTTGCTCCGCCGAGCACGACGTGGAAAGCGGCGCTTGCGCCGCTGGCCATTCCGGTGGGCTTCACGGCACTTGTCATAGACGGAGCCGCGATCAACCCGGTGCTGTCCTTACCAGAGGCAGTGGACGACGCTTCTGAGGTGGCGTTCAAGAGCGTGGAACTCCAGGGCATCTACGAGGTCTGGTTGTTCCCCATGCGCCTTATGGCCTTCACCGTTGTCTTCGTGGGCTCCGAGGTGCTGCACTGCACGCTTCCTTTCTGAGGTCCGGGTCCGATGAGAGAACGACTGCTTATCGTCGCTTGCGTCAGCCAGCTATTGGCCGGCTGCGCGTGCACAGACCGCGACCATCTGGCCACGACCAACTGGATGGACCGGCACGTCGTGCCGGACGATCAGATCGCTCAGTGGGCCATGACGCCGGTTCTGGTGCCCCTGTGCGTCGCAACGCTGGCCGTGGACAACTTCGTTGTCTGCCCGCTGGTGCAAGTACCATCCGCCTGGGAAGACGCGAGCGGCTTCTTCACGGCCGAGGCCGGCGGATACTACACGGAAATGGGCATTCTGCCGATCCGAATCGTTCTGACGCCCGTGGTGTTCACCGGCTCATGGGCGGGGAGGTCGTTCTTCGCACTGAAGCCGAGGTCACACGCGGCCTGGGGGTGGCCACAGTGGGGGCGACAGTGGGAGCGCGACGCGGCGGGAAAGCTGCTTGGACCAAGAGGAGCACAGGAAGAGGAGAAG
>JAUVVP010000202.1 GCA_030604585.1 Planctomycetota bacterium
CGACAGCAAACAGTATCCCGGCCACGCCGAAGCCGCGAATGACCTGGACCGTCCAGGCGGTGTCGAGGTAGTCCTCGGTGTTGTCCCTGCGCTGAATGAGAGCAGTGTTGAAGCCGGTCTGGGTGAATGTGTCAATGGCGGCGATTGCCAGCATGACGATGCCGAAAAGGCCGAAGTCCTCGGGGGAGAGTAACCGCGCCAGGACGATGAGCTTGAGCAACTGCATGCCCCGGCGGACGATCCTGCCGGCGAAGACCCAGGCCACGCCCTTGACGACGCGGGCGGCTAATGGCGGCCCCGACGCAGCCTGCGTTTCCTGCACGGATCTGTCAGACCCACCGTCTGCCATCACGGGGTGTACCTCGTGGCCCGAGCAGAAGCGCTCCCGGGCCCCCTCTGGCGGTCACAGTGGATTGCTGCGCATGCGCCCGCCGCAAGGCTGCCAGGAGCGAACGCGGACACATCCTCACCGCGTTCGCATAGCACGGAACTTGGGCGCTTCGACACGGGACTGGGGCAGACTGTGCCCCCGGACAGGTCCGCGATGGCCTTGACATCGATCTTGGCGGTCGCGCGAGCGCCTTGTGCGGTCCCGCAAGTGCCTTGTGCGGTCGCCCTCATCCCCTCAGTCGGGACCGGCCGACCCCATGTCAGGGCTTCAACCGGACCGGACGACCACATCCACCCCGTTGTCGCTCGCATCGCCACCTCGGCGCCCGACGGAAACGGCCTGAAGACCTCGACGATCTCCTCAGCCGCGTCCACGTCCAGGCGACCGTTCCCCGATCCATCCCCCTCCTGATCGATGACCAAGACCCGAAGGTATTCAGGCCAACATCAATGTGAACGGTACTTCTCGCCGGACTGCTGCGCTCCAACAAGAGGAACCGGACGCCCGTGCGCCCGTGACCATGGCCCACAGGAAAGCCCGCGGCCCATCAGGCGCCGGGATCGGCCTCTCCCCTTCAGCGGCGCCGCCATCAGCAGAACCTGTCCCCGGGCTTTATGCGGTGCCCGCGGACGAAGTCGGCCGCGTCCATGGCCCGACCGCCGGACGGTTTGAGTCTGGTTACGGTGATCGGCCCGCCGCCGGTCTCCACGAGGATGCCGTCCTTATCGACTCGTATGACCGTCCCCGGCTCGTGACGCTGCCGTTCCGCCGTCCCCCTCGTCCTGGCCGTGCCGAGCAGACTCACCCGGTGGCTACGGCCCTCCGCCCGGAGGTCACAGTAGGCGCCCGGCCAGGGGGTCAACCCCCGCACCCGGTCGTGTATTTCCTGTGTTGAGAAGGACCAGTCTACCCTCCCGTCTGCTTTCGTCAACTTCCGGGCGAAGAAACCGCCCAGCCGCGGCTGCGGCCGGCCGGGCAACTCCTCGGCCGCCGCCAGCCGGTTGACGACGTCGGCCACGGCGTCCGCGCCGAGCGCCGCCAGCCTGTCGGCCAGCTCGCCGGCGTTCTCGTCCTCGCCGATGGCCATCTCCCGCTGCGCCAGTATCGGCCCGGCGTCCAGCTTCGGCTCCATCCGGATCACGCTGACCCCGGTGCGGGTCTCGCCGCGCATCAGCGCCCAGTTGACGGGCGCAGCGCCGCGGTAGTGCGGCAACAGCGACGCGTGCACGTTGATGAACCCCTGCGTGGTCGCGTCCAGCACGGCCGGACTGAGTATCTCGCCGTAGGCGACCACCACGCCCAGCTCCGCGCCCGCCTTGCGCAGCGTTTCCGCAGCGTCCGGTGCGTTGGCGCTCTCCGGCTGGAAGACGTCCAGTCCCAGCTCGACGGCCGCCTCCTTGACGGCCGTGGGAGCCGGCCGGCCGCTGCGACCCCGCGGCCTGTCGGGCCGCGTCACGACCAGCTCGATGCAATGTCCCGCCCCGTGCAGCGCCCGCAGAGCGGGCACGGCAAAGGCCGGACTTCCCAGGAAAAGCAGTCTCACCGGGGCCTCCCGTTCGGAGCGAATATGCTGCCGCGCCTTGGCAGTTCTGTAGGACCCTCAGCGGCCCTCGGCCTCGCCTTCCTGCTCGAGCTTCTTGAGCTGGTCCCGGATGGTCATCAAGGTCGTGGGGGGCACCTTGTCAATGATGAGCAGGCCATTGAGGTGGTCCAGTTCATGCTGCCAGGTGCAGGCGGCCAGGTCCTCGGCCTCGAACTCGACCCGCTCCCCGGCCAGCGTGTAGGCCACGACCTTGATCTTCTCGGCCCGGTGCAGCTTGACCCGCACCCCCGGCAGGCTGAGGCAGCCCTCCTCCAGCTCCATGTCGCCCTCGTGGTGGACGATGAGGGGGTTGACGAAGATACGCGCCCCTTCCTTTTCGAGTTCAGGGTCAATGGTGACGACCCGCCGGGACCATCCGACCTGGGAGGCGGCCAGGCCGATGCCGTCGAAGGCGTACATGAACTCGAGCATCTCCTGGGCGCGCGCCATCACTTCGTCGTTGACCTCTTGGACGGGGCGGCACCTCCTCCTCAGCACCTGGGCCGGGTAGAACTTAAGCTCCAACTTGCCGCCCTCAGTTCGTGTCTTCTCGTCAGGGCCCTCGGACGAGAGCCGCCCCTCGCACATCCGGGGCAGTACAGCTTAGCACAAACATGTTCCCGCCGAAAGCAAAGCCGTCGAGGGCACGGCACGCCGTGCCCCTACGCCTGCCCGGCGGCGAGACGCAGTTTCCCGTTCAGCAGAACGGCTCCGGCATGGCGGGTCCCAGGCGCTCGGGATTCTCCGGGTCGAGCGCCCAGTATTCGGGGTTTGCGAGGATGTACGCCCGGATGCGTTCCAGATCCTCCTCGTCCCTTATGACGTGCTCATAGTAGTTGCGCTGCCAGAGCGGCCGTCCCGGCGTCTGGCGTGCCGCGTTCATCCTTCGTGTTGCGGCAGACTTGAAAGAGCGCAGCACAGTTGACAAAGAACGCGGGACGGGGCGGCCGAATTGCGCAGCCGTAGGGGCACGGCGCGCCGTGCCCCCGTCGTCTCCTGTGATGAACAGAATGCCATGGAGATGATTGGGCATAACGACATACGCGTCCAGTTCTACTGCCGGCCGTAGGTCGGCCGTGCGGCGCCACTCCGCTTCTACCAGCCGCCCGAACGTGTTGAGCTGAACACGGCCATTCGCCACGTGACCGAAAAGGCGCCTCCGATCCCGAGTGCAGATCGTCACAAAGTACCCGCCCTGGCGAGCGTAGTCATACCCTTGCAGGCGGATGGAACGGCGATGGTGCTTCTGTGGGTCATACGGCATGACGTGGAGCTGCCCTCCCTGCTCGAGGGCACGGCGCGCCGTCGAGGGCACGGCGCGCCGTGCCCCTACGCGGGGCCTCGGCACACCTCGGCCAGGACGGCGCGCACGTAGGCCTCGTCCACGGGCGTGGGGTTCGCCTTGGCGGAACCGCTGCCGACGGCATAGGCGACTATCTCGCGCTCCCAAGTCTCGTCGGGGTAATCGCCGAGCGTGCGCGGCAAGTCCAGCCGGTCGAGCATCGCGCAGAAGAGCTGCACCGGGTCGCCGCCCATAGCCGCACGCAGCGCCTCGCACTTCTCCGGGGCGGCCTGGATGTTGCTCCGCAGCACGGGCAGCATCAGCACGCCGCAGACCACTCCGTGGGCCAGGCCGTAGCAGAGCCCGACCGGGTGCGCCAGGCCGTGCACAGCCCCGAGCCGGGCGCTGCCAAGGGCCAGCCCGGCCATGTAACTCCCCTCCGACATCGCCGCCCGCGCCTCCCGGCTGTCCCCCTCCGTGAAGGCCATCGGCAGGTGCTCGACTATCAGCCGGACCGCCGCAAGCGAGAGCGCCTCCGTCGTCGCTATCGCATGCACCGAGAAGAACGATTCGATGGCCTGCACAAGGGCGTCCACACCCGCAGCGGCGGTCACCTCGGGAGGGCAGCTCAGGGTGAGTTCGGGGTCGGTGATCGAGACCGTCGGCATCACGCCGTCGCCGCGAATGCTCTTCTTGAGGCGCGTGGCCGGGTCGGTCAGCACGCTGTTGCGCGTCACTTCGGCGCCGGTCCCCGAGGTTGTGGCGACCGCTATGTGGGGCAGGCCGGGGCGGGTTATTTGCCGGCCGCCGTGGAACTCGGCCGTGGGGGCATCCTCGAAGGCAAGGGCCGCCGCCGCCTTGGCCGTGTCCATCGCGCTGCCCCCGCCGGCCCCCACCACCAGGTCGCACCCGCGCTCCTGAATGGCCCGGCGAGCGGCGTCCACGGCCCCCACCTCGGGCTCCGGCGGCACCAGCTCGAACGGCTCAGCGGCCACGCCGGCGTCCGCAAGCAGGGCGACGAGCCGGTCGGTGACCCCGGCTTCCCGCAGGGCGCGGCGCCCGGTCACCAACAGGGCCCGGGAACCCAGTGCCGCCGCCTCCTGGCCGAGGACGCCAACCGCTCCCCACCCGACGTGCGAGGCGCCCGGGAAACTGAGCCGCAACGATTCAGCCACGGCACGGCCCTCCCCCTTCCGTCAGTGCCCCCGGCCGATCCGGGCACGCACCGTGCCGGATCAGTCCACGGCGTTGTCGGCCAGCTCCGGGGAGACCGGCGCCGGTTCGAGGCCCGCCTGTTCCGGCGGCAGCACCACCAGCTCGACGCCTGCCTGCAAGAGCATCTCGCGGGCCCGCTCGTCCGGGTAGTCCACGGCGGCCACCACGCGCTTGATGCCGACGTTGATGATCATCTTGGCGCAGAGGCTGCACGGCGCCAAGGTGGTGTAGACGGTGCCGCCTTCCATCCGGATGCCGTGCCGGGCGCCCTGGAGGAAGGCGTTCATCTCGGCGTGGAGACCGCGGCACAGCTCGTGCCGCTCGCCGCTGGGCACGTTCAGCTCGTTGCGCAGGCAGCCCGTCTCGGAGCAGTGCGGCAGGCCGCTGGGCGCGCCGTTGTAACCGGTGGCCAGGATCCTCTTGTCCAGGACCACCAGCGCGCCGACGCATCGCCTCAGGCAGGTGGTGCGCTGCGCCACCTCGCCGGCGATGCGCATGAAGTACCGGTCCCAGCTCGGCCGATCCAGACCCTCACTTCGCTCCATCTTCGCCTCTCGTACGCGCTATCTTAACCACAACGACACAACGAGCACAACGTACGGGCAGGATTGAGAACGATCGAGCTGTAAGCACGTCGTCCGGTTGGTTTGCCTTTAGGGGCTACTGCAAAACCCGGGTCTACTGCGGCCGGCTGCGAAGCCCGATGGCTGTGTTGTCGGCGCAAAACGTCCTCAACGTGGCGTCCAGCCACGCTTCCGGCGTTTTGCGCCTGCCGCCTTGCCCTCGGGCTTCTC
>JAUVVP010000154.1 GCA_030604585.1 Planctomycetota bacterium
CCCTCAGCATGGGCGAGGAAGGTGTGGCGAGCCGCATACTGGCGGGCAAGTTCGGCGGCTTCCTGACCTACGCCGCCCGGG
This sequence comes from Planctomycetota bacterium, assembly GCA_030604585.1. GTDB lineage: Bacteria > Planctomycetota > Brocadiia > SM23-32 > SM23-32 > JAUVVP01. The sequence continues at coordinate 82 of JAUVVP010000154.1, forward strand.
CCGCCGGCCGGGAAGCGGCCCCCGGTCAGGTGCCCGTCGGTCAGATGCTCGAGATGTACAGATTCCCGGCCCTCAACCCGGCCACGGCCCTCTACGGAGTGGTGGCCAACCCCGTGGCGCACAGCATGAGCCCCGCCGTCCACAACGCGGCCTTTGCCGCCCTCGGGCTGGACGCCGTCTACCTGCCGTTGAAGGTCAACGACGTCGGGGCATTCCTGGACGGCTTCGAGCCGTACGACCTGAGGGGTCTGAGTGTGACGATCCCCCACAAGGAGGCCATGCTCGCCCTGATGGATGAGGTGGACGAGCTGGCCGCCCGCATCGGGGCGGTCAACACCGTGGCCATAAAGGACGGCCATCGCTTCGGGTGCAACACGGACGTGGCAGCGGCCGTCGGCGCCATCGAGAAGGCAGTCAGCCGGGCCGGCCTGGCGCCCCTGGCCGGGCGGAGCGTCCTGCTGGTCGGGGCAGGCGGCGCGGCCCGGGCCATCGCCTACGGTCTGCGCGACAAGGTGGCGCGCCTGACCATCGCCAACCGCACGGTCGAAAGGGGCGAGAGGCTGGCAGCGGAACTCGGCGCAGAAGCCTGTAGCCTGGGCGAGATGGAGGGGCTCGTGCCGGACATCCTGGTCAACGGCACCTCCGTGGGGATGTGGCCGCAGGTGGAGGAGTCGCCCGTGCCCGCGGCGATGCTGCGCGAGGGAATGGTGGTCTTCGATTCCGTCTACAACCCCATCCGGACGCGCCTGCTGGGGGAGGCCGAGGCAGCCGGCGCCGTGACGGCCTCGGGGCTGGACTGGTTCGTAAACCAGGCGGCGGCACAGTTCCAGCTTTGGACCGGCGTCCCGGCCCCACGCGACGTGATGGAGAAAGCGGTCAGGGGCCACCTGGCCGCTTCGCAGTGAGCCCGGCCCTACCTGCCGAGGACGATCCGCCGGGCGTTGGTGGCCGGGAGGCCCGCCGCAAGGATCTTCTCGGACGCGGGATGCAGGTCGTAGTCCACTCGGCGCAGGTAGATGGTCTGCTGCTCGCTCTCGTAGATGAAATAGCAGGCGCGTGGGTCCGAGTCGCGCGGCTGCCCGACGCTGCCGACGTTGACCACCGCGCGCCGGTCGGGCGGCAGCTCGAACTCCTCGCGCAGGAAGTAGTCCACGGGGGTCGTGTTGAGGAACATCACGGGCCAGTGGGAATGGCCCACGAAGCAGAGGCGGGTCGCCAGGTGGTCAAAGGCAAGCTGGACGTCGTAGAGGGTCTGAAGGTAATCGAAATACTCGGGGGAGAAGGGACTGCTGTGAACGAGCGTGACCTCCTGGACCACCTCGATCAGCTTCGCCGCGTCGAGGTATTCCAGGTCGGCTGCGCTGAGCTGCTCCCTCGTCCATTCGATGGAGTCGCGGGCGTCGGCGTTGAAGTAGTCTATGCTGACCTTGTCCAGCACGGCCCAGTCGTGGTTGCCGGCCACGACGAGGGCGTCACAGTCCCGCACCACCTCGATGCACTCCTTCGGGTTGGCGCCGTAGCCGACGATGTCCCCCACGCAGAGAACCCTGTCGAATCCGGCCTCGCCGGCGTCGGCCAGCACCGCAGTGAGGGCCTCCAGATTGCCGTGGATGTCGCCCAGAACGATGTAGCGCACCTGCGCCTCCCGGGGGACCGGTGGGTGAGGGACCCGGTATTGTAGCTTCCGAGCCCGTTCCGGGCAAGCCAAACGGCCCTTCCCGAAGGCGCGCGCGGCCCGCCGCAGTTGACAGGAGGGGTCTTCCTGGGACAATATCATCCCTGTAGTGGCTGTGTTCGCACCCCCGACCCTCAAGCCGTCGCTCCACGATGAAAGACCCCCTGGCCTCCGTAGTTATCCCCGTAGGGCCCGACGCCGAGTTGCTCGGACAGTGCCTGGACCGGGTGGCGCGTCAGGACTTCAGCAAGAAGGAGGTCATCGTGGTCTGCGACCCGCGCGCCGGCGACCTGGCCTCCCTGCCCGCGGGGTCCGAGGACGTGAAGGTGATGCGGGAGCGGCATCCGGCTGGCGTGGCCCGCCTGATCAACAGCGGCATGCGGGCGGCCCGAGGCCATGTGAAGATCCTGCTGATGCCGCACTGCATCCCGGTCGGCACCGGCTGGATAAGGAGCATGGTCGAGCCCTTCGAGAACGACGAGGTCGGCGTGGTGGTCAGTCAGTGCCTTGCCCATGACCGCAACGGGCCGGGCCTCCCCTCACGGCTACTGGACACTGTGGACCCGCCGCAGCGACGCAACGTCGGGGCCGGCCCCGCCCCTCAGCAGGTGGTCGGTCACCTGTGCGATGCCTACCGGGCCAGCCTGCTGGCCGACGTCGGGTACTTCCAGGACGACGGCCTGTCGGAGCCCGGCCAGGCCGCGGACATCTCGATCAAGGTCGCCGACGCCGGCTACACCATCCTGCTGAGCGACAGCGCCGTGGCCACCTACAACGTCCCGCAGAACCGGCGACGGCTCGGCGCCGCCCTGAAGAAGGCGCTGGACTACGGCTCCTCGGACGCAGTGCTCGACAAGCTCTACGACCTCCACTGGCTGAATGCCGGGGTGTTCGCGGTGGCGCTGCTCTCGCTCGTGCTGCTGCCGGTGGCACTGGTCAACCTGCCGGTTGCCTGGATCGTGGGCTTCGGCATCTTCATCTGGGCGTGGTTCCTCGCGGTGCGCATGCCCCTGCTGCACTGGGAATGCCCGGTGGCGGTCCTGAACGCCGCGTCGTATATCCTGATCGTGCTGCTGATCCGCGCAGACTGGTGGCCCGCGGTCTTCGGCAAGAGCGTTCATCCTGCCATCTTGCGGCAGTGGAGCTGGCTGGCGGCGGTCACCGGTTCCTGCCTGCTCCTTGTGGTCGGCGCGGCCTTTCGCAGTGCGCTGCGCGTGTGCCGTCAGCCCGGGGGTCTGCTCTACGCCCTCCCCGTGTTCGTCCTGGGCGTCCTGTGGTGGCTGCTGGCCGGGGCGGGCTATCTGCGCGGCCGGCTGCTGGCCCCGTCGCGCAAGGACTAAGGTGGCAACCACCGGGAGGTAAGCCCCGGCTGTGCAGGGCGTGCCCCCGAGGCACTGCTGCGGCGCCATAAGAACGCTGCCGCGCTCATGGGCGGGAAAAACTCACATGTGACCATCAAGGCCGACTCGGCCCGCTATGTTCTTGTCAAAGAGCTGCGTTTGTTTTGTCAAAACGCCGCGAGCAACGCTGCGTCTATGCGCAAGAGACACGGGCGGAAACGCAACCCGTGTCTCAAGTGCCCCGCAACGCCTCTCTTACGACTCGCCTTTAGAGCGAAGCGCACGAAGCGCCAACCATAGCCCGAACGCAACGCACATGGTGGCTCTCTTGGCCTGTCACGAAGGTATTGCTCCCACTATACACGTTTCCAGCGCCAAGATCAACTGAGAACTCCTGGTGCTGTGTTGGAATCTCACGCCGGCGGGTGGCTTCCTGCACCGGAGCTGCGATGCGTAGGTCGGGCGTCTCGCCCGCCTCAGACTCTCTGAGCGCACAAATCCGGGGCGAGACGCCCCGACTGCTCGTTTCTCGTTGCTCGTTTCTCGTGAGGCGGGTTCGCACGCCACCTGTCATCACGAGACACTAACAACGAGCAACGAGCAGCTCCCGTGCGGGGCCTGAGCCGGCCTCGGAACGCGGCATCCGTCCTAACGGGAACGGCGCTCCGGCTCGGGGTGCTCGCGGCGGCGTTCTGCGGCCAGGACGACCTCGCGCAGGGCCGCCACGCTGCCGGCAGTGAGCCAGTTGCGGTCGAACTCGGCGTCCTGGGCGATCTCGGCGACCGCCACCAGCGCCTTCAGGTAGAAGTTCCTCTCCTCCGGCGCGGCGGCCAGCACGAATACCGCGCGCACGGGCGGCTCCCCCTCGACGAACTCAACGCCCCCGCGACTGCGGATCAGCAATATCTGAAAAGAGCCCAGGCCTTCCAGTATGAGGTGAGGGATCGCCAGACCCGGCCTGATGACCGTGGAAGAGATGGCCTCCCGCCGCTCCAGAAGCTCGCGGACCTCCTCAGCGGGCAGGCCGATCTTGGGCGAAAGCCCGTCCGCAATCATGTGGAACAGATCGTCCCGGGATGCCGGCGCCTCCAGGTCCAGGATGGTGCAGTCCCCTATCAGGCGGTCGAACCTGTCCTCCAGGACCTGGTCGCGCTCGCGGGCGACGCGCGCCAGCTCGGCCTCCAGGTCGTGATCCTCGAAGTCCGCCGCCGCCAGGCGGCCTGCCAGGCGTATCAGGGCCGACTCTCGCCTAGCGTGCACCTTCGCATAGAACACGTACCACGCCACCCCTGCGGCGAGGATAAGGCCGGCGATGGCCAGCGGGGCCGTGCCCAGCTCCACCAGCAGGAATCCGTAGCAGAGAATGCCGACCACCTGCGTCCAGGGATAAAACGGACAGCGCCAGGTCGGCCGGTAGGTGGGGATGCGGCTCTCCCGCATGAGGACAAGCGAGAGCATAGCAAACATGAAGAGGAGGATCTTCATCGCGGAAGCGGCCTTGGCAAACATCTCCAGGTCCAGCAGCGCAATGGCGGCCACCATGAAGCCCGAGGTGAAAAGGATCGCAGGGACGGGCGTGCCCCACCTGCGGCTGACCGAGGCGAGGCGGCGCGGCAGCAGGCCGTCCTGACTCATGGCCATGACCGTGCGCGAGGCGGCCAGGATCCCGGCGTTGCCCGTGGTAAGAAACGCGGCGAGCGCCGCCAGGCCCAGCACGATGGCTCCGGGCCTGCCCCACAGGCTGCCTGCGGCCTGCGATAGAGGAGCCAGCGACCAGCCCTCGGCAGAGGCCGGCAGCAGCCCGACCGTCACGGAAACCGTCGCCACGTACAGAACACCGATGACCCCGCAGGCGGCGAACATCCCAATCAGGAGGTCCCGCCTGGGCTCGCGCACTTCTTCCCCGAGCGTCGCCACTTTGGTGACGCCGCCGAACGAGACGAACACCATGGCAGCGCCGACCAGCAGCGAGTTCCAACCGCGGGGCAACAGCGGGCGGTAATGGGCTGCATCTACCTTGCCGATGCCTCCGGCCACAAAACCACACAACACGCACAGCAGCAGGGCCACGAGCACGACCTGGACCCGACCCGCGTGCCTCACCCCCACCACATTGAGAACGGAGAACAACAAGCAGAAGGCGCAGGCTACCAGCTTCATCTGCCACGGCGACATCTGCGGCCATGCGAAGGCCGCCAGGGCGCCGATGCCCAGCAGGGCAAACGCGCTCTTGAAGGCCAGGGAAGCCCAGGCGGCAACGCCTCCCACCGTTCCGAATCCGGGCCCCAGGCTCCGGTCTATGAAGTAATAAGTGCCCCCCGCCTTGGGCATCGCCGTCATCAGCTCGGCCTTGCTCAGCAGGCTGGGCACCAGCAGGAGGGACGCCAGCAGGTAGCACAGGAACACGCCCGGCCCCACGTGGGCGAACGCGATGGCCGGCAGCACGAACAGGCCGGAGCTTATCATGGCGCCTGCGGCCACGGCGAAGACACTTACAGGCCCAAGTTCCCGTTTCAGCGCCATGGTCCAGCTCATCTCCCCACGGGCAGCCGGCGACCGGTTGCGGCGTCATTGTAGTGGGCCGCGTCGGGATGCGCAATACTCCGGAGGCCCATCGGTCGCGGCGGCCTCTCAGATTGACAGGCCCGTCGGCGGCCGGTTATCTTAGCGGCTGAGAGTTCGTTGAGAAAGCAACGCCGCACCGGGTGCCGCGTCCGGGCCACAACTGCAAGTGCGCGCCCGCCGGCGGTTCAAGCGTGGTCTGAAAGCGCCTCGGAGCACCCGAACGTGACAGCCACGGCTTCCGCA
>JAUVVP010000301.1 GCA_030604585.1 Planctomycetota bacterium
ACGCCAGCAGCATGCCGGTGTCGTCGGCGGCCCTCAGGGTCTCCTCATACCCCAGGTGCGAGCCGGGCTGGCAGCCGTAGTTGTGCGTGTAGACCGTGTTGACGCCCCACGTCTTCAGGCGAAGCATGGACTCGCGGGTCGCGTCGTAGGTGGCCCAGGCCGCGCCGAACAGCGCATTGTCAACGGGCACGAGGACGGAGTAGAAGCGCGTGCCGTTCAGGTAGAAGTCCTTCCCCTCGATCCAGAACTCGCGGAACCCGAAGCGCTCGGGGTGGGAGAGGTCCAGCACGTTGCCGCCGGCGTCGACCAGGGCGACCTGGACGTCGTAGGTGTTCTGGGGGGTGTGCACGTCCCACAGCCTGTCGGGCCTCCACCCTTCGGTGAAGGAGAACCGGCCGTCGCTCAGGTCGGCGGCGGTGAAGGGGTCGCTCAGGGCCTCCTTCACCACGGCCCCGTCCTCGGTGATCCGGGCGCGCAGTTGGCAAGTGGTGTCCGCCTGCAGGTCGTCCAGCGCGACGTCGAAGGTGATCTCCCAGTTGCGTACCGACGTGCTCGCCCTGACGTCACCGATGCGCGGCCCCGCGGGGGCGCTGACCAGGAATGCGTCGCCGCAGAGGCCCCGGCGTGCCACGCGCCCGCGCCCCTGTCTGGGGGCGCCGGTGTCGCTGAAGACCGCCACAACGTCGGCCAGCGGCATGGCCTCGACGCACAGGGACAGGACGTGCGTGTCGCCCGGACGGCATGCGGAGGTGATGTCCGCTTCGCCCCCCGGGAACAGGACCTCGCCGACCTTCCGCCCGTCGACGAAGACGGTCGCGTGGGAATTCAGGTACTCGGTGTAGAACGTGATGCGCCTCCCCTCCCAGTCCCCGGGGACCTCTATCTCGCGCTGGTACCAGGCGGCGGTCACGCTCCCGGGAGCCACGTCCTGCCAGCTCGGGTGGCTGAAGAGCGTCTGGGTGTCCTTCTGGATGTATGAGGTGATGCCGGGCCACGACCCGGGCACCTTGAAGTACCCCCATCCGCCCTTGGGGACCGTCCCGGCCACGTCGCCGGCAGGCTGCCAGCGCCAAAGCCCGTTGATGCAGACGCGCTCACGGGTCGGCGTGGACTGGCGGAACGCCTTCCCCAGGGCCCAGACGGCCTTCACACCCTCCGGCAGGACCATATCCGCACCCTCCTGGCCGGCCGCCTGCCGCAGCAGGCCGCAGGCAAGGGCCGCCAGGACGCACGTCGCCGCCATTGAGCTCCTGAATATCGAACGCATCGCATCTCTCCTCTGTGCCGACCCGGCAGGCGCCGGTCTCAGTGCGCGTCGCCTCAAGGCTGGGTCGTTCTCCTCCCTGAACGCTCACCCATCAGGGCAACCTGGTGGGGAGCGTACGTGAAGAGCTGGCGCCTGTCAACGCCGCAATGCCGCCTCTACGGCCAGAGCGCCCAGGTCCATCGGGTAGCGGCCGAAGCGGTCCATCAGCCCCCAGAAGTAGTCGTAGGCTTCCGGGCTTACGTCGGAGCCGATCGAGTGCGCGGAGAGGCCCATGTAGCCTCCTTCTGCGGCGCTCGACAGGACGCGGTGGACCTCGCGCGCGATGCGGCGCCGGTCGCCGCTGGGCAGCACCTGCACGTTGCAGACGTTCCCCAGGAAGAAGAAACGGTCGCCGAACCGCTCGCGGACCCGTTCGACCCGCATTCCCGCCCGCGGCTCCATGTAGGCAAGGCCGTCGACGCCAGCTTCATCAAGGAGTTCGAGCACGGGCCAGGTGTTCCCCTCGCTCTCGTAGCTCACCCTGAAGCCCAGCGCGTGGAAGGCTGCCACCAGCCTCTTCAGGTTCGGGAAGAACACCCGCTCGTATGTGGCGGGGGAGACGAGGGGGGCCTTGCGGGACGCGAAATCGTCGGCGATGTGAAGCTGGACCCGGGGGATGCCGGTCCGCTCCACGGCGGCGAGCCCCACGGCGATCAGGTGGTCGGTCATGCGCTCGACCATCTCGCGGGCGAAGGGCTCGTCTCCGGCCAGGTCCTCCAGGAACCGCTGGAGGCCGCGCAGGCGCCAGCTGCGGCTGAACGGCCCGCCGAGCTTGAGGACCGGGCAGTAGCGCTGGCACACCTCGGGCAGGTCGCGCACGAGCCGCGCCGTGCGCCCCTCGGCCGCCGCGTCCTCAAAGGGCAGCCGGTCCAGGTCGCGGCGCTCCTTCACCGCGTATTCGAGGTGGACGGGCATCGCCATCGCGCCCGGCAGGTCAGCCGTGACGAGGCCGAAGTCGTCCCGCCGGAGCACGCGCCCCCGGCTGTCGCGGCCCAGCTCGCCGGCACGGCTCGGCCATGGCCCCATCACCGGCGGCATGAGCACCAGGTCGTGATCGAAGCGGACGCGCAGATCAGTGTCCGGCGGGAGGCCGCGCTCGGCCAGGTAGCGCGTGCGGAACTGGGGCCAGTAGTTGTCGAAGAACGGAACGCGGTCCGGCAACCGGCCGTCCAGCACCGCCCGGACGCGATCGTAGGCCTCCAGCGCTCGGGGATGCCGACGAATGGTCGCCAGATGCCCGGTCTCGTCCGCCATCATCCGGCCCCTGCTGGTTGTGCGAGCAGAAGCCCGCAGCGTCAGTGCGACAGGAAGACCACGCCCGTGCGCACGCCGGTGAGAAGGCTGCCGAACGTGGCGAGCCCCACCATGGTGGCCTCGCCGATGAACACTCCCAGGAACCAGCTCCGTCCGTGCCGGCGCGATCCCGCCTGCCAGGGATACCGGTGCGGGCAGGCCTCACATGGTCAGCGCGCCCACCGGGTCTGCCCTTGCTGTGGCCCTGAGCCTACCAGCGGAAGAAGCGGTAGGGGTCGTCCCATTCTTCCGGCACGTCCAGGTAGAGGCCGTCCAACCAGCGCCTCTCGCCCTCTCGCACCGGGCGCGACACATGCTCGGGAAGCCGCGTCTGACCAGACACGCCCATGTTGGCCAGCAGGCGCGAGAGGAGACACGAGACACGCCGGAAGGTGCGCTTCACGTTCATCTTCTCGCCCCGGTAGTCAAACTGCCACGGGGCGAGCTGGCAGAAGACCACCCGCCCGCCTTCGGCCGTCGCCAGCACTCCGTTGCCGACCGGCGTGGCGCCCTCTGAGACGAGGGGCAGCTCGCGCGGATCGCGGTTCATAACGTCCGCAGGCGAGACGCCGGCCAGCGCGGAGCCGAAGCCGAACGGCTCGAAGTGGGCGGCGATATGCTCCGCGGGCGTCGTGCGGACCTGAAGCGGCAGGAAGCCGCTCGCCTCGTCCCCGTCGAGTCCGATGGCCAGGACGTGGCCGCCTGCCTTCAGCCAGTCCGCAATGGCCGCCGCATCGGGGGCAAGTTCTTCGCCTCCGCCCGGTCCCACAACGAGGACTCGGTCGGCCGCCAGGCTTCCGCCGATGTAGGGGCCGACCGAAAGGCCCGCGGATTCCAGATGGGCTTTCCCCGCGGCGTCGCCGACATAGACGGCCTGCCGGCGCGGCGCCGGCTCCCAGTCCGAGACGTAGCGGAAGATGTTCCGCACCAGAGCCTCGGCAGCCGGGTCGGCTTCCGTGCGGCCGGTGACGTCCGTCTGACAGAAGAGGACCATGCCCTTACCTTCACGGCACTCCATCAGCGAGGTGTACTGGAGGGCGTAGCCGCCTTCGAGGATCGGCAGGAAGTCGCCGCAGGCTGGCTTCTCGATGAGCGCGGAGGCCACGCTGCCACGGGTGCCACACCGCCAGGCACGCGTAGCGGTTATCCCGCACCACTTGACGGTAGGCGAGTAGTTGAACTCAGGCGTCCGCTCGTAGTCGAGGCGCCCGGGCAAGATAGTCGCCTCGCCGCGCCAGTTCCAGAGATGGGCGTCATCGATGCCGGCCAGGAGGGAATGGTCCGGCACGCGCTTGAAGACCCACCGTAAGCCGTACTCCGCGATGCGGAATCCGAACCGTCTCTCCAACACTTCGCCCGTCTGTTCGAAGATGATCACCTTCAGGCCGTTATGCACGGCCGAGGTGTCCGGGGCGGCCCCATCCGGCTTCAGGGCGCCCTTGCCGATGACGAGAACCTCGTACTGTGAGAGGTCCGCGTCCGCGTTCACCTTGCTGCACTCGATGCCCAGGTCCCCC
>JAUVVP010000275.1 GCA_030604585.1 Planctomycetota bacterium
GAGCGGTCTTGTCGTAGCAGACCGCCAGCACGTAGTGGACCCTGGCCTCCTTGGGCAGGGCGCCGGCCGCCAACGCCAGAGGACCGATGGCCTCCGCGTAGCGCGCCAGCCCGTGGCGCGCCAGCCCCAGGCCGTAGCGCGCCAGGACGCTGTTCGGGTAGCCGTGCGCGGCAACGACGAACTGCTCCTCGGCCGGGCCGAACTGCTCCTGCCCCAGGAACACCAGCCCCAGGCCGATGTTGGCCGGCACGTAGCGGGGGTCCCGGCCAAGGGATTGCCGGTAGGCGGCGAGCGCCTCGTCGGTCCCCTTCAGTCCCCTTAGCGCGTCGCCTTTCAGCCTGTGGAACTGCGCCTGGTCCCCCCGCATGGCGATGGACTCCTCGGCGGCGGCCAGCGCTTGCTCGAACTTCCGCTCGGCCAGCAGCTTCATGCCCTTGTCGTAGGGCCCGAAGGCGCTGTCCACGCGCCGCAATCGCTCCAGTCGTCGCTGCCAGCGTCCGGCATAGATGCCGTCCCCCTGGAGGTAGCGGCGCGCGAGGTCCTTCTCCGCGACGACGGATTCTATCTCGGCGATGCGGTCCTCGACGTCGGGATGGGTGGAGAGGTACTTGTCGAGGACGGTGCCCTTGCGCTTGCTCAGCGAGGCCAGCAGGCGCTGCATGGCGATGGCCTGACGGGGGTCCCAGCCGGCCAGGGCCATGTAGTAGGCGCCGACGCGGTCCACCTGCCGCTCCTGCTCGCGGCTGTAGGAGAAGCCGAGCAGCGTTATGCTGAACTGGCCGGCGCCCAGAGCCAGTTGCCCCGCGGCGGACTCGCCCGCCGCGAGGTCGGCCGCGCCCAGCGCCAGCGACGTGAGGACCCTCGTGGTGAACTGCTTGGCCGTGTGCCCGGCCGTCACGTGCCCCAGCTCGTGCCCCATGACGGCGGCGAACTGCGCCTCGTTCTCCAGGCGGGCCAGGAAGCCGCGCGTGGCGTAGAGGTGCCCCGGCGTGGCGAAGGCGTTCACCACCGATGTGTTGAGCATGGTGAACTCGGTGGGCATCTCCCGCCGGTGGGACGTTCCGTGCAGCCGCATGACGATGGTGCCCAGGTAGCGGTTCAGCGCCGCGTCGTGGTACTCCCCGTCGTACATGAACATGACGTTCGGATGGGTGCGGTGGCCCATTGCCAGCTCCCGCGCCGGCCCGACCAGGACCAGCTCCATCGCGCCGGTCACGGGGTTGAGGCGGCAGCCGGCCACACCCGCGCACAGGATGGCGCAGAGCGCCAGGAGGAGCCATTTGCCCGCGGCTTGCCTCACGCGACTCACCTCGATGGAATGACGTAGTCCGGCCGCCCCTCGTCGGGGTCCCTGTAGTTGAGGTGGCGTTCCAGCTCCTGCAAGGGCGGCTGGGGCGGCGGCTCGATGTCCACGATGCGGCGGCTGACGGCGCACCCGCTCAGGACCCAGAGCGCCGCCAGCAGGAACATGAAGGTTCGCGCCCGCATGGATTCCATTCTCCTTCCCACCCGCCGCAGGTCGGACCCGAACCGCGAGGATACCCCATGGTGGGTGACGAGGCAAGGCCGGCGCTCTACAAGGACGTTAACACGGAGGCACGGAGCTCACCCGCCTCCGGCGGCGACACGGAGGTGCGGAAACAACAGGATCAACCACAACGGCACGACGGACGCGACGAACGACGTGGCCCTGCGAGGCGCGATAAGCAGGTGTTCTGAGCCAACTGAATACACAACCGGCATTCTGAAAGATGTCCGCCGCAGGAGGTCCCGAAGGGACGCCCGATAATAGCCCAGCGATTCATCGCTGGGATGGGGGCACCGTGTTGACAGGTGGTTTGACGGTCGGCTGTGGGCCTCTTATGATGTTGGGGTCAGCCCAGGCGCCGGCAGGGCGGGGCCTCGTCCGGACCGGCGCTCTAAGTTGTTTGTGCCAAAGCTGTTGCGGCCTCTTCCTTTCTACGGTATCGGCATGCCGCGCAAGAGTCGCCCCGAGAAGATAACGGCCGGCCTGACCGATGCCCAGCGGGAGGCCGTCTGCTACGGCGAGGGACCCCTGCTGGTGGTCGCCGGCGCCGGCAGCGGCAAGACCCGCGTCATCACCCACCGCATCGCCTACCTGCTGGAGCAGGGCGTCCTTGCGGATGGGGTCATCGCCGTCACGTTCACCAACAAGGCCGCCGACGAGATGCGCCGGCGGGTCGAGGCCCTGGTCGGCGAAGAGGTCCACGTCAGCACGTTTCACAGCTTCTGCGCGCGCCTGCTGCGCCGTGAGATATTCCGGCTCGGCCGCGACCCGTCCTTCACCATCTACGACCGGGCCGACTCCGTCCGAGTGATACGCCGGATCGTCAAGGACCTGGAACTGGACACGTCCACCTTCGCGCCCGGCACGATAATGGCCTACATCGGCGTCAGGAAGGATCGCGTCGAGGGAGCCGAAGAGTGCAGGAAGACGGCGCTGGGCGTGGTGGATCGGACCTTCGCCGAAGTCTACGGCCGCTACGAGGAGAAGCTGACCGAGAGCAACGCGCTCGACTTCGACGACCTGCTGCTGAAGACGCTGGAGCTTTTCAGCCTCTGCCCGGAGGTCCTCCAGCAGCGCCAGGAGCGCTACCTTCATGTGCTGGTGGACGAGTACCAGGACACCAACCTGCCGCAGCACCTGATAGCCCGCGCCCTGCAAGGCAAGCACCGCAACATCACCGCCGTGGGCGACCCCGACCAGATGATCTATAGCTGGCGCGGTGCGCGCATGGAGAACCTGATGGAGTTCGAGGAGGACTTCCCCGGCACCCACGTCGTGACGCTCGAGCGGAACTACCGCTCCTCGGGCAACATACTGCGCACCGCCTCCGCCTGCATACGCAACAACGTCTTCCGCCGGCCCAAGGAGCTGCGCACGGAGCGGGACGACGGCGCCGCCATCGTGGTCGCCCGCTTTGCAGACTCCTACGCCGAGGGGCAGTGGGTCGCGGAGCAGGCCGGCGAACTCGTGGAGGACGGCCTCAGCCTCACCGACATCGCCGTCTTCTACCGCACCAAGCTCCAGTCCGCGCCCGTGGAGGAAGCCTTCGGACTGCTTGCCCTGCCGCATCAGGTGGTGGACAGCGTGGGCTTCTACGACCGGCGGGAGGTCAAGGACCTGCGCGCCTACCTCCAGTTGCTGGTCAACCCGAGGGACAACGAGTCTTTGCTGCGCATCATCAACACGCCGCGGCGCGGCATCGGGAACCGCACGGTGGCGAAGCTCCAGGCGGCCGCCGAGGCGCGCCGCCAGTCCCTGCTGGAGGCCGTGCGCGACGCGCAGCAACTGGAGGGCCTCAGCAGCCGGGCGCAGGGGGCGCTGGCCGGGTTCCTCAAGCTCTACAGGGAGTTGAGCGAACTTGACGCCGGCAAGGTGGCGGCCCTCGTCAAGCAGGTGCTGAAGCGCACGCAGTACGTCGAGCGTCATCCCCCCGATCAGCAGGCCGACGTGCAGGAGGTCGTGGACGTCTTCCTGGGCATCGTGCGCCAGTACGACAGGCGGCATCCCGAGGGCGGGTTGATGGGATTCCTCGAACAGGCGGCGCTGGTCAGCGACGTGGACGGCTGGAACGCGCAGGCCAGCGCCGTGCCGTTCATGACGCTGCACTCGGCCAAGGGACTGGAGTTCGACGCCGTCTTCATCGTGGGCCTGGAAGAGGGCGTCCTTCCCCACCGCCGCGCCCTGGAGGACAACGTCTACGGCAGTGAGGACCCGGCCCTGGAGGAGGAGCGCCGCCTCTTCTACGTGGGGATGACGCGGGCGCGCCACCGGCTCTTCATCACCCACGCGCGCAAGCGCACCGTCCGGGGCAGGGAGGAGGAGGCACTCCCGTCGCGCTTCCTCGACGAACTGCCGGAGGAGGGCGTGGAGCGGCTGCCCGGTGAGGAGCCGGCCGGGGCCGGCGGCTCGGCCGGCGGCTTCGCCAGGGAGATGGAGTACGTCCTGAAGAGGAAACGGGTCTCCCTGCGCATCCTCGAGGGGGCCGGCGACCGCCTTGCCAAGGGCGTGCGCGTCAGCCATCCGCACTACGGCGAAGGCGAGATCATCGAGAGTTCCTCACTCGGCACGCGCCACGTCATCCGGGTCAACTTCATCGAGCACGGCACCGTGACCCTGTTGCTGCCGGCCGAAGACGTCGGCCCGGCGTGAGCAAGCAATGGTCAGGAGCGACAGCATCATCCCTGCTCATCTGCCCGTACGGTGTGGACGGTCCCATGGAAACGCGTAAACTCGGCAGGACGGGCCTCGACGTGGGCGTAATCGGCCTGGGGACGGAGTACCTCATCGAGGTGCCCCGCCGGACGGTCGTCTCGGTCGTTCATGAGGCGGTCGAGCAGGGGGTCAACTACTTCGATGTGAC
>JAUVVP010000486.1 GCA_030604585.1 Planctomycetota bacterium
CTCTGCTGAGCGCTGGCATCAGCATCGCCGCCATGATGGAAGGATAGGCCGTCATGTAGCTGCGGTAAAGGCTTTCCGCGTCGAAGTCCTCCAGGCCGACGTTCATGCGGAGCAGCTTGCCTTCCCGCGCCAGGGCAAGCACGACCTTCGGGCCGGACTCGGTGGCCGGGTAGCTGTTGAGGAGCAGGCCCAGGTCGAGTCGCGCCATCAGCGCCGCCGGTCTGTCTCCGATGGCCGCCAGCAGCGTCTTGCGCCCGGGGTCGGCCTGCCAGTCGAGATGCCTCTTGACGGCACGCGGGCTCCCGCCCAACACGATGCGGTCTGCCAGGACCTTGTACGTGACCGGCGGAAACATCAGCCGCGACATCGTCACGCCTTCAAAGGGGATCGCCCCCGGCGCCGTGCCGAGCGCGTTCGTAGTCAGATTATCGAGAGACCGCTCGAACCCTTCGGCGTCCTCGAGGAGCAGGACGGCGGTCCAGTCCTGCCTGTCAATCAGGGCGCTCGGGCCCGCGGGCGGATAGAACACGGCGGCGCCCGAGCCGAGCTGAGCCAACAGCTCATCGAACGTAACGCCGAAGTTGATCTCCGCCTGAGCCAGTTGCTCCTGGACGTAGCCGCCGCCCCGTCGCTCATCTATCTCGACCATGATGTCGAGGATGCCGCCGAAGAAGGCGGAGGGGTCTCCCCAGTTCACCACGAGCAGGGCGGCCGTCTCCTCGGGCAGGTCCCCGGCCACCTCGAGCGGCCCGGAGGACACGAGCTTGAGCATCGGCGCGTCTTCCGTCTCGAAAGCCGCCGCCACCTCGAGCGCGCCGGCCTCTTCAGAGCGGCCGAGCGCCACCACGCCGTAGCGCAGCCGGTCCAGCCCCGAGACCTCGCTGAACGTCTCGAACGCTCGCGCCTGGTCGTCCCACATCCGCTGTTCCGCGGCTTGCAGGATGGTCGGCACGGCAACATAGGCCCAGAGGGACGCACCCGCAGCCACCTGGCGCGCCGCCGCGAAGGCCGGCTCGGCCGTCAGCGCTTCGTAGTCTCCTCGGGCCAGCCGCTCGCACGTGTACGGATCGCTCACGAAAAGCAGACCGTCGCGCGAGGCAGCCGCCATCTCGCCTTCGAAGAGCAGCGCCGTGCCGTCCGGAGCCTTTGGGGCGCCCTGAAGAAGGAGCGCCGGCCACCGGGCCTCGTCAAAGGACAGGATGGCGAACGGCACGCGTTCCTGGAACCCCACCGCCACGGTCTCCAGATGCGGGGCGGCCTCATCAACAGTGCCGGGAGACAGGTTCAGCATCCGCGCCACGTAGCCGAAGGGAGTTTCCAGAGCCGGCAAGAACACTTTCGCCACGGGGGGAGTGGCCGCTATCGCCAGCAGCTCCTGAGTCTTCTCGCGGCTCAGTTCCGCGTACACGAGCACCTCCCGCGGAACTGCAGACGCCGGATCGGCTCCGGCGGCCAGGGCCGCTTCGGCCGCCAACATACAGACGAGTGCCGACAGAATCAGCGAAGCAAGGATTCGCCTCATGAGACTGCCTCCTCACATCCAGTGCGTGCTATCCAGTTGAGTTCTGAGCGCGACCGGTAGCCTATACACCGGGGGGCGGCAAGTCAACCACACGCTGGCGGGGGTCATGCGGTGATCGCTGGGGATGCCGGTCGTCGGTCAACCGACCCATGCGCAGACCGGCCGCCGAGCGCCTACTTGCCCATCGCCCGCAGGTTCTCCAGGCACTTGGCCACGCATTCCAGCGGCGGGTAGGCGTAGCTCTCCTGCTCGACGATGTACCACTCGGTCTTGCCCACGCTCTCGCACAGGTCAAAGACCGTGTCCCACGGCACGTCACCCTCGCCGATGACGGCCTTCTTGTTCGTCTCGGAGTACTCCTTCAGGTGCACCGTGATGGCGCGGCCGGGATAGCGCTCGATGAATGGGACCGGATCGGCGCCGCCGTGGAAGGCGTTGCCCGTGTCCAACTGCATCACGACTTCCTGGCGGGTGTTGCCGAACAGGATGTCCCAGGGCGTCTCGCCGTCTATGGGGCTGAAGTCGTGGCCGTGGTTATGGTAGCCCGTCAGCATGCCGTGCGGGGCCACCTTGGCCGCCACTTCGTCGAGCTGCGCCGCAAACTGGAGCCATCCCTCCTTGGTCTCAGTCTGGAACCACGGGATGATCAGGAAGCGGTTCCCGATGGTCTTGTTGAACTCGATCGTCCCTTCAAGCTGGTCGGTCAGCAGCGTCTCGGCGGCGGCGTGCGTGCCGCAGACCTCCAGGCCCAGCCCGTCAACCAGCTTCTTGATCTCTTCGGCGCTGTGGTCGTGGTAGCCGGCGAACTCCACGCCCACGTAGCCCATCTCGGCGACCGCTTAGAGCGTGCCTTCCAGGTCCTTGGCGCAGTCCTCTCTGACGGAGTAGAGCTGCAGCCCGATCGGGATACTTGCCATGCTACATGGCCTCCTCAGTTCTTCGCGGGCGCGAATGCATGACGCGCACCACAGGTAGAGAACTCATACGACTGGGTTTACCGGCTCTGGCATGGTGGCGCCAAGCAAATGGCCAGAGCGCAACGGACTTCTGCATTGCGCAGGCATCAACGTCCAGCCTGGCGCGAA
>JAUVVP010000291.1 GCA_030604585.1 Planctomycetota bacterium
CTATCCAGCCGGCTCCGGGCAGCTTGAGCTCCTTGATCCGGCCGCGGAGGGGCACTTCGAGCTGCTTGTTGACCTTCTCGAGTTCCCGTGCCGCCCACTGGGCTTCGGGCGAGTCGGGGAACTCCCCGCGGATGTACTCCAGGTAGTTAACGGCGGCCCAGGGCTTCTTCGCCGCCTCAATGTAGTAGCGGGCTATCTCCCCGTGCATAGCGGCCCGCGCACTCCTGGCCTCGGCTGCCTTCTGCCGTGCCTCAGGCACGCTGGCATCGGTGGGGTAGACATCCATGAACTCGATGAACTGCGCCTCGGCCGCCTCGACGCGCTCCAGTCCGAGCTCCAGCCACCTGGCCAGCTCCCATTCGCACTCCGCGATCCGGTACCAGCAGTACGGATACCACTCGCTGTCGGCGAAGAAGTCGGTGAAGGCCATGTAGGCGTCCTGGGCATCCAGGTAGCGCCGGGCGTCAAAGAGGGTGTCCCCTATCTCCTTGCGGGCCCTGGCGTCCTCCTCCTCGGCGGTTGCCGTCTCGATCAAGCGGTCATACAGGGCTATGCCCGCGTCCACGTCCCGGGCTGCTTCCAGACGGGCCGCAGTGAACTGGAAGGAACGCACCTCAGCGGCGAAAGGCAGGTCGGGATGTTGGGCTGACAGCTCTTCCAGTTCGTCGAACGCGTCCGTTGGGCGCCCCAGCGCCAACAGGCCGCGGGCGATGGCGAACTGCGCCTCGGGCACCCATTCCGCCTCCGGCTCGGCTTCGATGAGCCGGCGCAGTTCGGCAACGCCGCCGGCCCACTGCCCCGCCCCGATCAGCGCCAGGCCATGGCGGCGGCGCGCCTCAGCGCTGTCGCGCGGTTGCTCCTCGAGTTCCACCTCGCCGGTCTCGGGCATCCAGACCTCGATGGCCCAGGAGTCCGCCGCCCCGGCGACCAGCCAAACAGCCACCCAGAGCGCCGGCGCGCAACGACGCAACACCAGCCTTGCAGCGCGCACTCGCACCGTCCTCACTGACGGATGCAACACGGAATGGGGTTCACCCCGGCCAATTCTACCAGAACACCGGTGCAGATGTCACCCGCCTCCGGCGCTCAGACGTAGAGTTCTATGAGCCCCTGGCTGGTCCGGTCCAGCTTCCTGTAATCGGGGATCAAGTAGCCGTTCCCCTCGGCGTCGCGCACGTAAATCCTGCCGTCGGGCAGCCGGTGTGCGTCGTGAGCGCTGCGCAGTTCGAGCCGGCGGGGGCCGCGGTCGGTCTGCACCTGCCAGATGGGAATCTGGAACTCCCGGTAGATGGCGTCAATCCCCGTGATGACGGGCACGAAATGCTGCTTGTTCAGCTCGACGCGAAGGGGGCGACGGAACCGGCGGGGCAGCGCCTCCAGGTCCTCCAGCATGCCGATCTCGTGCCCTTCCGCGTCGCGAAAGACCAGGAACTTCTCGGGCTCGGTGACCGGAAAGCACGGTCTGACCGACACGTCCGTCGTCTGGGCCACGCCGGGGCAGCGGAGGACCAGGCCGTCGGCCACGGTCTGTTCCAGCTCGAGGCTTGCCGGATCGAGCATCGTCAGCGTCTCCAGCAGGTTGAAGGTCCGCAGCGGGCCCCGCTCGCCTTCGTTCTGTCGCTCGGCATCGGCCATCGTTCTCTTCCGGGCTCCCTCAGGGGTGCACGTCATTCACGCCAGGCCGTGATCCTGGACAGTTCCGTCTGCTTATGGCAGAGCTTCGCGTAGACTCCGCCCAGTGTCATCAGTTCGTCATGCGTTCCGCTTTCGACCAGCCGTCCCTTCTCGAGCACCAGGAGGCGGTCGGCGAACTTCAGAGTGGACAGCCGGTGGGCGATGGCGAAGGTGGTCCGGCCGGCGATCAGCCGCCGGAGCGCTTCCTGTATCCTCTCTTCGGTCTCGGTATCCACGCTCGAGGTCGCCTCGTCGAGGATAAGGATGCGCGGGTCCTTCAGGATGGCGCGGGCAATGGCGATCCGCTGCCTCTCTCCTCCGCTGACGCGAATGCCTCGCTCGCCCACCAGCGAATCATAGCCTTCCGGGAAATCGAGGATGAACTCGTGGGCGTTGGCCGCCGTGGCGGCCGCGACCACTTCCTTCTCCGTCGCCCCCGGACTGCTGTAAGCGATGTTCTCCCCGATCGTGCCGCTGAAGAGGAACGGCTCCTGCGAGACGATGCCTATCTGCCTCCTCACCGAGTTCACCTTGACGTCGGTGAGGTCCAGTCCGTCTATCAGGACCCGGCCCTCGTCCGTCTTGTAGAAGTGGCACACCAGGTTGATGAGCGTGGTCTTGCCCGCCCCGGAGTGGCCGACCAGCCCGATCATCTCGCCCGGCTCGACCACGAAGCTGATGTCCTTCAGCACCGGCTCCTCGGGCTCGTAGCCGAAGGTGACGCTCTGGAACTCCACGCGCCCCTCTATGGTGGGCATCTCGACGGTGCGCTCGGGGCCTTCCAACTCGGGCTCGCTGTCGAGCACCTCGAAGACCCGGTCGGCCGATGTCGCCGCCTGCTCGAACTCAGGAAGAATGCGCACCAGATCGAGGGCCGGGCGGTACAGGCCCCACATGTAGTAGGTGAACGCGGTGAGAGCGCCGAGGGTGAGGGCGCCTTCGGCGCCGCCGCCTCTGATGACCATCAGGCCGCCGCCGACCATGACAATCAGGCCGCCCAGGCCGGTGGACACGGTCAGGACCGGCTCGAGCACGGCGCGCACCTTGGTGGCCCTCATCTCGAAGGAGAAGAGCCGTCCCATGATGCCTCCGAAGCGCACGACCTCGCGCGGGCCCTGCGCGAAGGCCTTCACCACGCGTATGCCGGGGATGATGCCGGCCAGGAAATGGCTCATCGCCGCGTATCGCCTCCACAGGACGTGGTAGACCCTGTGCAGCTTCCTGCGGGCCAGTTCGCTGACGCCGACAAGGATGGGGATGGGCAGGAGGGCCAACAGGGCCAGCCGCCAGTGCATCACCAGCATGATGACGATGATCCCGATGATGAACAGTGCGTCGGCGAGCACCATCTGGAGGCGCCCGCTGATGAACTGCTGGATGCGGCGCACGTCCCGCGTGAGGCGCGCCATCGCCCGGCCCGTCTCTTCCCGGTGATAGAACGAGAGGCTGAGCCGCATCATGTGCGCGAACAGCCCGTTACTGAGGTCCATGACGGTGCGCTGGCCGACCCAGGATATGACGTACTGACGCACCCCTCCCAGGGCGGCGGGTATCAGGATCAAGGCAACCGAGAACGCCGCGAACACGAGCAGCAGCCTGCCGGAGCCCGCCGGCGCGAAGCGGAACCAGAAGCTCTCCGCCGGCGCCGCGCCGCCTACGGCAGGCACGAAGACCAGGTCGATTAAGCACCTCTGGATCTGCGGCCCGATGAGCTGCCGTGAACCGGCAAGGAGCAGCAGGACGAAGGCAGCCGCCACCATCAGCTTGTACGGCAGCAGCAGCTTCAGCAGCCTCAGGAGCACCCGCCTCTTGTTCATGCACGCCAGACACGTGCCGACGCGGGGGCGGATGATGCGGCCGCAAGTGGGACAGACGTGCCGCTGGGGAAGCTTCAGGTCGAGTTCCCGGACCTTCTCCAGCGCAGCGGCGCCGTCCTCGGCGACCTTGGCCAACACCTGTCGGGTCGGCTTCAGCTTCCACGCCGTGAGGTTGCTGGAGCGGACCAGTTCCTCCCAGCCGCTGCCCCTGTCCACCAGCAGGATGTGGTTGCCCGTCAGCTCGCGCAGGCGCACTTCCCGGAGATCGTCGAGCCGGAAGGCGACGCGCCGCTCGTAGCCGTCCTCGTGCTCCGTCCATGCTGCGCAGCGCCGCTCCGTCAGAACCAGCCATTCCTGGGCGTACTGGCCCAGCAGGTTCATGTCCACGGGGAAGGAGAACAGCACCTCTTCGCCCTCGTCCATCAGTTGCCTGGCCTCAGCGGCGAGGGCGTCCGGCAGGGCCTGCTGAAGGCCCAGCAACGCGTTGCCGTCCTTGACGTGGCTCAGGTCAACGTAGGCCGGCGAACCCGTCACGGGGGTGTCTGCGGCTGCATCGCTCATAAAAGGCCTTGCGTGAAATAGAACTGACCAGTCAGTACCATTCTACCACGTCCGCCGCCCGTGTCAAGTTCCCGCATGGTTGCCCGCGCTGCGCTGACGGAGGGGACCGTGGATCGGGGTTCGTGCCGGCGCTCCTTCGCGTCCTCCTGCTCGGC
>JAUVVP010000155.1 GCA_030604585.1 Planctomycetota bacterium
CTCGATGTGCCCTTCCTGCGCTTCCGAGCGGACCGCCTCGCGGGCCTCGTCTTCGGCTCTTTGACTCATAGTGCTTCCCTTCGCCATCGGTGTTGTGCGGCTACACGGTTTCAGCCAGGCTCCCTCATGCACGGGTAGCGCGGCCGTCCCCCTTCCCACCAGGGTAGCGCGGCCGTCCCGGCCGCGTCCGCAGCGGGACGCTGCGGCTACCCATTGATCGGGGTGGCGCGACTGTGCCGGCTGCGTTCGCGACGAGATTCTTCGCCCGCCCTGAGGCGGCCTCAGAACGACAACGGTTGGGTGCTCTGCGCTTCAAGACCGGCCCTTCTCATCAACGTTCCTGCGGAGTTCACAGAGTACCGGGAGGTATCGCCTTCGGTTTTAGCGCCAGCTCTATTCCGGGTAGCGCGGCCATCCCCCTTTCCACCAGGGTGGCGCGGCCGTCCCCCTTCCCACCAGGGTAGCGCGGCCGTCCCGGCCACGTCCGCACCGAGACGCTTGTGCGCCTCTGGCGCGCTGCGGCTACCGGCCGGTCACGTTCGTCACAAGGACGTCGGCCAGGCGGCGGCAGCGTTCGGCGCCGGGCTTGGCCGGCCCGCGCCCGGCCACGAAGAAAGCCAACTCAGGCTCCAGCTCCGCCGCCAGGGCGGTCGTCTCGAAGATGAGCACCTCGGTGGTTGCTTCTGCGATAACCTGACGGGCCAGGGCCAGAAGCTCGCCGGGCGGCCCGGTCAGCAGGAGTGCCCGACGCGCTCCCGCGGCCAGGTAACGGCCCGTATCCTTCAACTCGCCATGCGCCGGATCGGCTTCCTCATGCACCCTTGCAGGACCGCCCCTCGCCGCCTGGGCCTTGACGGCGGTCACGCTCCCCCGCAGAGGCATCAGCCGCTCGATCAGCCGCGTCTTGCCGACGCCGGCGCTGGCGCCGGACACCGTGATCACCTTAGGCCCGTTCATGGCCTGCCTGTTGCGAAACCGTTATGCGCATATTGCACATCGCCGCCCAAAAAAAAGATAGTCGCTCGGTTTCTACTGCTCCTGTTCTCCTTCAGCCTCGCCTGCAACCTTTTCCAGCCTGACGGCGCAGACCTTCAGCTCCGGAATCTTCGCAATGGGGTCCAAAGCCGGATTGGTCAGGACGTTTGCGGGTGCCTCCCGGAAGTGGAACGCCATGAAGACGCTGTCCGGCCGCGGTTTATCAACCACCCGGGCCGTTACCTCAACGCTGCCGCGCCGGGAAATGACACGGATCGTTTCGCCGTCGCCGACGTCGTAGCGGTCGGCGAGGGCCGGCGACATCTCGAGTTCGCCGTGGGGCAAGAGCCAATCCAGCACGCGGGACCGGCGCGACATGGTGCCGGTGTGCCAGTGTTCCTGTTTGCGCCCTGTGGTGAGCACCACAGGGAACTCGTCGTCCGGCACCTCCGCAGGGGGCCGGTAGGGCACCGGGTGAAACCGTCCTTTCCCCCGCGCGAACCGGCCCTTGTGCAGATACGGAGTGCCCGGATGGTCCGCCGTGGGGCTTGGCCATTGGAGCCCCGTTCCCTCGAGGCGCTCGTAGTGTACTCCTCCGTAGATGGGGGTCACGGAGGCGATCTCATCCATCACGTCCGACGGGTGCTCGTAGTGCATGGGGTATCCCATTCGGGAGGCCAGGTCGCAGAGGATCTCCCAGTCGGGTCGGGCTTCGCCAGGCGGCGCAACGGCGCGGCGGACCCGCTGGATCCGGCGTTCGGTGCTGGTGAACGTGCCGTCTTTTTCCGCAAAGCAGGTGGCCGGGAGGACGACGTCCGCCAATTCGGCAGTCTCCGAGAGGAAGATGTCCTGGACGCAGAGGAAATCGAGTCTCTCCAGCCCTTCCTTCACGTGCCCGATGTCGGGGTCGCTGAGCATGGGGTTCTCGCCCATGACGTAGAGGCCCTTGATGTCGCCGTCGGCGGCGGCGTTCATCATTTCTACCACGGTGAGCCCCGGCTCGACGGGCAGCGTCACGCCCCAGGCTTCCTCAAACTTCCGGCGCAGGTCCGGGTCGTCCACTTTCTGGTAGCCCGGGTAGACGTCGGGCAGGGCGCCCACGTCGCAGGCGCCCTGGACGTTGTTCTGCCCGCGAAGCGGATTGACGCCGGTGGACTCCCTACCCACGTTGCCGGTGAGCATCGCCAGGTTCGCCAGGGTGAGCACGTTGTCGGTGCCCGTCGTATGCTGCGTGATGCCCATCGAGTAGATGATGGCGGCGCGTTCGGCACCGGCATAGAGCCGCGCCGCCCGCCGGATATCGCTCAGGGGGACTCCGGTGACGTGCGCCGCTTCCTCGAGGTCGGTTCTGAGGACCTCTTCGCGGAACGCTTCGAAGTTCTCGCAGCGTTCCTCAACGAACCGGTGGTCCCACAGGTCCTCCTCGAGCATGACCTTCATCATGGCGTTGACAAGTGCGACATCCGACCCGCTGGCCTGCTGCAGATGGATCTGGGCATATCGGGTCAGCTCGATTTTCCTCGGGTCGGCCACGATGAGGTGGGCTCGGCCGTCCTGAGCAGCCCGGCGTATCATGGCGCCGAGCACGGGGTGGCATTCGGTGGTGTTGCTCCCGATGACGAAGATGACGTCGGCGCGCGGCAGCTCTTCGATGGAGTTAGTCATGGCGCCGCTTCCGAAGGCGCGGGCGAGGCCGGCCACGGTCGAGGCGTGGCAGAGCCGCGCGCAGTGATCCACGTTATTGGTGCCCACGGCGGCGCGCATGAACTTCTGGAAGAGGTAGTTCTCCTCGTTGGTGCACTTGGCCGAGGAGAGGCCGGCCACGGCGTCCGGGCCGTGCTCGGACTTGATGTCGCCGAGCTTGCCGGCCACCAGGTCAAGTGCCTCCTCCCAGGTCGCCTCCTCGAATCTGCCGTTTCGCTTGACGAGGGGATGGGTCAGGCGGTCCTCCGAATGGATGAAGTCGTAACCGAAGCGCCCCTTCACGCAGAGGCTGCCGTCGTTGGGCACCAGGCCGATCTCGCTGCCCACCCGCACGATGCGCCCCAGGTCGCGGTTGACGTACAGCGCAATCTGGCAGCCGACGCCGCAGTAGGGACAGGTGGTGACGACCTTCTCCAGGTTCTTGAGCTGTCCCATTCCGCGCGAGCCCCGCTCGTAAAGGGCGCCGGTGGGACAGGCGCCGATGCAGTTGCCGCACACTTCGCAGTCCGTCTCCTGGAGCGGCATCTCGAAGGCGGTGCTTACCTGCGGCGCGGCGGAGCCGAGGCCCATTAGCGTAAGGATGTCCAACCCCTGCACCTCGCTGCAGACACGCACGCACCGCTCACACTGACTGCAGAGGGAGGAGTCATAGCGGATTGCCTCGTCCCGGGCCGTGTAATTGGGCGGGTCGGTGTCGAACTCCCGCAGCCCGAAGGCCCGCTCGTCCGCCCCGTAGAGATAAGCGTAGTCCTGGAGCTTGCATTCGCCGTCCATGTCGCACGTCTGGCAGGAAAGCCGGTGCTCGCTGAGCATCAGCTCCAGAATGGTCTTGCGAACCTCGCGTATCTCGTCGTCTTCGGTGACGACGACCATGCCGGGCTGGGCCTTCTCCGTGCACGAGGTCACCAGGCCCGGCTGCCCTTCCAGCCTGACCAGGCAGAGCCGGCACTGGGCCGTAGGCGTCAGCCGCGGGTCCCAGCATAGGCGGGGTATGTCGATGCCCGCTGCCAGAGCCGCTTCGAGGACGGTCTGCCCCTCTTCTGCATGGACCTGCCGGCCGTCTATGCTGAGGGTGAAGGTTCCCTTCATCATCACCTTGTGGCGTTGGGGGCTGCGACCAGTTGGCTCTCGAACTCCTCGGGGAAAAGCTTCAATGCCGACAGCACGGGCTCGGGGAAAGCCTGACCCATGCCGCAGGTTGAACTCACCGCGCACGCATAGCCGATCCTTCTTAGCTGGTCCAGGCTTCCGGGCCGGGCCTGACCGGCCTGTACTTGCTTCAGGATTTCGAGCATCCTGACGGTGCCGATACGGCACGGCGCGCAGCGGCCGCAGGACTCACGGCCGTAATACTCCATGCAGGAGACTGCCGCGTCTACGATGGAATGGCCTTCTTCGTAGACGATGATACCGGCGGTGCCGAGCGATGAGCCGGCCCGGGCTATCGCTTGCTGGGCGATGGGCGTGTCGAGTGCGTCCGCCGCCAGGAAGGCGGAGGTGCCGCCGCCCGGCTGCACCGCTTTCACCGGCCGTCCGCTCCGGGTGCCGCCGGCGAAGGTCTCGATGGCCTCGGCCAGCGTGGACGAGCCGACGGCCACCTCGCGCACGCGCTCTTCCTTGACGTCCCCCGAGAGGGTGATCACGCGTGTGCCGAGGTCGTCTTCGAGCCCTATCGAGCGGAACCAGTCGGCCCCGCGCTCCACGATGTCGGGCACGTTGGCCAGGGTCTCCACGTTGTTGACGCAGGTGGGCAGGCCGAACAGGCCATGCTGTGTCGGAAACGGCGGCTTGTCGCGGCTGGTAGGCCGCCTGCCCTCGATGGACGCGATCAGGGCCATCTCCTCGCCGGCGATGTAGAGGCCGCGGCCGAGGCACACCTTGACGCGGAACCCAAAGCCGGAGCCCAGGATGTCGTCGCCGAGCAGGCTTGCTTGCTCCGCCGCCCGGATCATCTCTTCCCACTGCTCGGCGATGGAGCGGAAATGCTCGTTAAAGTAGATTATGCCTTTCCCGGCCCCGACGGCACGGGCGGCGATGGTCATGCCTTCCAGAACGCGCCAGGGATCGCCTTCGAGCAGGAGCTGGTCCTTGTGGGTGCCAAGTTCGCCCTCGTCGGCGTTGCAGATCAGGTATTTGGATTCGGCCTCTTCGCGGGCCGTCAGCTCCCATTTGAGCCCCGTAGGGAAGCCAGCGCCGCCCCGGCCGACGAGGCCGCTCCGCTTGACCTCCTCGGTGACTGCTGCGGGAGTCATCGAGAGGGCTTTCTCCAGGGCGCGGCAGCCGCTGTCGGCGCGGTAGGCTTCGAGGTCAAAGGGGGGAACGACGCCCACACGGCGCGTCACGATTTTCGTTTCCACCGCGCTCATCGGTCCGCCTCCGGCTCTGCCAGTCGGAAGCCAGGGTAGGCCGTCACCGCCCCGTAGAGTTCGGCAAGCGGCCTGTGAAGCCTTTCGCTCACGTCCTGGAGGATCTCGCGCGGTATGCAGCCGTAGGCGTCCTGGATTGCGCCGAGAACCCGGAAGACATCGTCCTGCTCGAGCGGCCCAAACTTGCGAAGGAGGTCACGGTAGGGCTTCCAGTTTGCTTCGCTGGGGGGCATGTGGTCTTTTCTCGGTGCTCCGCCGGCGTGGCTCGCACGTTCGGTTAGGAATCGTTTCAGATTATCCCCGGCCAGCAGGTCTGTCAAAGGGAAACCGGGGAAGGGCTGGCTGGCGGCAGCGCGTCAGGCGCCGCAGGGGCCTGCGGCGGGCGGCAGGTGTGCCGGTCCACTGAGGTTATATACTTCCCGGGCCAGGGCGGCGTCCGGGCCTGTTGCCGAGGAGAGCTGTGGATCATATAATCGCGGACACTCTGACGCAGGTCAGCAACATTTGGTGGCCTTGAGCTAATGTGGCGTCCCGCAGGTACGTTCCATAAGTGCCGCTTGTAGTCTGAGACGTGCCACGGCTGGCTTGTCCAGCCGTGCCGCCCGAGACTCCGTTTCGCACGGCTGCGGGGCAGCCGTGGCACACCAGCACATAGAGAAGGCCCTGCCGGGGCACGACGCTAAGGAGTTGGCGATGAAACGAGGGTTTGCGGGCCCTATCAAGGTTCTATTGGTCGCCGGCGTGCTCCTGTTATCGGCGACGGGCGTGGCGGTGGCTACGCCGCCCAGGGTGGTCAAGACAGTGCCGGAAAACGGTGCGACCGACGTTGACCCGAGTTTGAAAG
>JAUVVP010000357.1 GCA_030604585.1 Planctomycetota bacterium
CCGCGCTTCGGCTTCGCCTACGAGGTCCGGGTCAACGGGCGGCCTCTGCCGCGCTGGAACATCCCGTTCGTCCGTCCGGGCGAGTCGCAGGTGATCCCGATTCGGGACCTGCCAGTCGGACCGGGCGAGCCGCTCACCATCGCAGTTGTGACGCTGAACCGGCTCGGGCAGAGGTCGGCGCCGGTTTCGCTCGAGGCCCGAATGCCACAGCCCGAGCCCATTCCCATCTCGCGCGTGGCCGAACTCGTGAGCGTCGGCGCTCTGACGCCGGGCATCGCCGTCCTGCCCGTCGAGGACAAGTACGACGTGCGTGGCAATCCCGTGGGCGGTCTGCCTGCCGACTACCTGAGCCGCAACGCCGTCTTCGACGGACGGGCGATCACACTCGCGGCGGCGCGCGGGGAAGTCGTGGGCTTTCAGGCACTCATCAAGGGCAGCGGCACGGTTACCGTTGACTGCGCCCTGCCGGGGGTGCGCACGGAGCTGTGGCGTGCCCTGTACGTCGAGACCGAGAGAGGCCGGATCCCCGACCCGCTGGTCCCGCTGCGCGAGCTGTCGCTGTCCCCGGATGTGGCGACGCCCGTTGTGGTGGACGTGTTCGTGCCCTTCGAGTTCGGCGGGAGCCTGGTCGAAGGGAGCCTGACCATCTCCGACGGGAGGCGGGTGCCCATTCGGCTGCGGGTGCGCGACTTCGCGATCCCCCGGCGGGCGAGCTTCCTGTGCGAGATGAACAGCTACGGCCTGCCGGACACGGCCGCCGACTTCTACCGCCTCCAGCAGATCGCCTACGACCACCGCATCCACTGCAACATCCTGCACTACAGCCACCGCACGGCCGCCCCGGGCGCGCGCAAGTGCAACATGGACATGGTCATGGCCTCCGGCCGCCGCATGGATGAGCGGCGCTACAACGACATCCGGCCGGGGGCCACCCGCGGCTACTGGGACGACTTCGCCGAGGTCTTTGGGCCCTACCTGTCGGGGGACTGCTTCAGGGGCGGCCACCGGGGGCCGATCCCCGCGCCGGGGTTCTACCTGACGTTTCACGAGAGCTGGCCGCTCAACTGCCGCGCCCACTTCAACGGCGACCCGGATGCCTACGAGGCGTTTCGGCACGCGCCCGTCTACCGAGACACCTTCGTGAACATCATGCGCGACTTCACTGCCCTGGCGCAGCGCAAGGGCTGGACCGAGACGGGCTTCCAGGTCTACCTGAACAACAAGCGCAGGCTCGACGACCCGCAGCGCAGCCCCTGGATACTGGACGAGCCGACCGAGTACTGGGACTACCGCGCCCTGGCCTTCTACGGGGACCTGGTGCGCGCGGCGAAGGGGCCGAACTGCCCGATCGCGCTCAACTACCGCATTGACATCAGCCGCCCGCAGTTCGACCGCGCACAGCTCCGGGGCAAGGCCGACCTGTGGGTGGTCAACATGGGCGCCTTCAAGCACTACCCGCGCCTGATGGCGGACAGGGCAGAGCGCACCGGCGAGCGCATATGGGTCTACGGCACGAGCAATCGCGTGGAGCAGTCGAACCGGGCCATCCTGGCATGGGTCCTGGAGGCATATCGCGGAGGGGCATCGGGCCTGGTGCCGTGGCAGACGATCAACCGCGACGGCTCGGCCCTGAAGAGGGGCGACCCGCTCGGCCTGTTCATCTTCGAGCGGCAGCCCGACGGAACGCCGGCCATCCACCACTCGATGCGGCTGAAGGCATATCGCCGCGCCGAGCAGGACGTCGAGTATCTGGAGTTGCTCCGCAAGCGGCTCGACCTGACGCCCGGACGGATGCGGGCCTTCACGGACCGCTACCTGGACCTCAGCGGCGAGGTCGAGACAAGGTACGCCGCCGACGCCGGCACCGCCCGTTACGACCGCCTCTCGCCCGAAGCCTTCCGCCAACTGCGCGAAGCGGCCGCGGCACTACTCGAGCGCTCCGGGTAGGGATGGCTGGAGAGCCGCCCCTATGACCTCAGGACGAGCTTAAGGGCCCAGTCGTTCTCGGATGCGGCTGAACTGCCGGGGAACGGGGGAAGGGCGGCCTGGCCTTCCCGGTCCGCGCACAAGGTGCTGGGTTCCAGCCATCGGCCCTCCCGGGGATCCAACCACCGGGCCTGGTAGCGGGCGGCGGGAAGGAGGCCGGAGACGGTGGCGTGGGGGCAGGCCTTCTCGAAGTAGAGGAAGAACAGGTCCTGCTCCTCCGAATGCGCGCAGTAGGCCCAGCCCACGTAGCCGTCCCCGGGTCCCGATTTGTTGGGGCTGACGCAATCCGCGTCGGGAACCAGGTGCCGGTATCGCGGTCCTTCCGACATGATGAAGGCGACGGCGTGCTGCATCTGGTCGGCGCCGGGCCACCGGAGGGCCTCCCACCACCTGTGCTCGGCGGCATCCTCGACGTTGCCGGGCCAGAGGCCCTCCGCCCCGTGGATGTGCCCCGCCAGCCCTCCCGACAGGACGCTGCCGTAGACGCCCGAACGGCAATAGAGGGCGGACAGCTCCGAGCCGGCGGGGGCGGTGGTCCCCCACTGGCCGCCGTCGTAGTAGGGCTCGCCGTTCAGGCACGGCACCGGCGGGGAGGCGTGGAACTGCTCGGTCAGCAGGCCGTAGTTCTCGTGCGCGCGCCAGTTGCCGATCTGATGGAACGTAAGCCACCTGGCCTCGTCCACGTGGCCGAAGGATCGCAATGACGAGCCGTTCGAGTTCGGCCCGACCGGCTGGCCGAACGGCGGCGGGCCGTAGCGCTCGACGGCCAGGTTGGCCGGCTCGTTCCACTCCGGGGGCGGCATGGTGTGGCCCTCGTAGTCGTAGTGGATCGGGCTTAGCAGGCAATTGCCGGCTTGGAGCCGGCTCCAGACGTACTGGATGTAGCTCACGTATGAGCCCGGCCAGTCGTAGTGCTTCTTCCACGCCTGCCCGATGTCGCGGCGGGCCACCTCGATGAAGGGGACGAACCCCTGGGAGTTCAGAAAACCGATCTTCCGGTCCAGGCTCCTGAAGTAGGCCGGGTTGATGCGGTCCACGTCTGGGAAGACATCCTCGAACCCGGGGACCTTTCCCGGGAACAGGAACGGCCGATTGCCGTCCTCGTCGTGCATGTCCTTGGCGCTGCCGGTGCCGGCCTGCTCCCAGGCCGAGCGGAGGCAGGCGCCTTCATCGTCCAGAACGAGCGTGCCCAGTCCGTCGCTGGCCCAGCTCGGGAAGGCCGCGATGATGGCGATGCAGTTGAACCCCTGCCGCCGGCGGTATCGCACGGCGTCCTTGAAGCCCATACCGGGCCCCGGCGGACGCGGCTCGTCATCGTCATGCCACGGGTATCGAAACGTGCCCGCCGGCCACCAGGTGTCGCCCAGCAGGAAGAACGGCGTCCCGTCGGCGTGCTGGAAGGCGTGGCCGTTGGCGGTGGGGCGGATGAAGCCGCGCCGGCAGGGGTTCTGCTGCTTCTCCCCTTCAGTCCAGTCGGTCGCCGTGAAAGAGC
The DNA here is from genome assembly GCA_030604585.1 of Planctomycetota bacterium. Lineage (GTDB taxonomy): Bacteria > Planctomycetota > Brocadiia > SM23-32 > SM23-32 > JAUVVP01. The sequence continues at coordinate 3,479 of JAUVVP010000357.1, forward strand.
CGGTTCGGCCGCTCAAGCCGGGGTCGGGCGGTTCGGAGCCGCTCTTCCAACGCCACG
>JAUVVP010000313.1 GCA_030604585.1 Planctomycetota bacterium
CCGTTCTTCAGCAAGAACGGCTTCACGGCCGCCAGGATATGATCGATGATCTCCTGGTCGGAGGCCGGCTGAGTGCGGTCTTTGCCCATGTCGCCTTGCCCGTCAACGGGTCCGAAGTAAAGCGGAGGACCGATTATACGCCAGCGCCCGCGGCCTTTCAAATCAACGGCACCGGGGGCTCCTCGCTCAGGACTTCCGCCCTATCTGCCGGAGAAGCTCGCGGCCGTCGGATTCCGTCGCGGCCCACGTGGTGATGAACAGGCCCTGATGCGGCAACCTGGACAGGAGGTACGGCACCTCGTCGAACGCGGCACCTATCTGAAGGCATTTGCCGGCTTCCAGCACCTGCCGGCACACCTCAACCCATCGCGACATCGGCCTGTCGGCCACGCCAGGCTCCCATTGGATGCCGTCCAACTCGTCCACTTCAAGCAGATGGGGCAGGTTACCCAGCGCGGCGGGCCCGTCCAGGTGGTAGAGCGAATTGTCAAGGTACGCAGCGAGTTCCTCGACCTCCGGCCGGAAAAAGCGCACGAACATGGCCGGAGAGATCAGGCCCGAGAAATCGTTCTGGAGGGCCGTATACTTGCCGCGGGAGTAAGCCTGCAGCCACGTGGTCGAGCCCTGCTGCACGCGCGAGATGCGGGCGGAGTATTCATCCACGACTTGCTTGTAGATGCCCGTCAGGACGACCATGATGCGCTCGACCTCTTCGGGCACGTCGTACAGGTCGAGGGCCAGCTTGTCCGGGTGGCGCAGGGCGGCCAGCGCGTCGCCCCCTCCGTGCAGGTCCGGCATCCCGATGAGGAAGTTGCCCGGAGCCACCTCGCACAGGGCGTCGAGCAGCTCGCACATGTGGCGCCACCACTTGTTCGCGCGGTCGAAGACCGGCGTGTAGTCCGCCAGCTTATCCACGCACGGCCGGACCCACGAGGTCGCATCGTCCAGAAACTGCAGCTCGGCACCCAGGTAGGCTGAGAAGGAGTCCGGACCGATGTTCGGCAGGAACATGGGGAAGGCGACCCCCAGGTAGACGTTGTTCTCGGCCTGCCACCGGGCGCGGTTGCACAGATACTCGGTCTGGGTCCAGCGCCCCTCGACCGTCTCGGGCACGGGGAAATCGGGCGGCTCCGCGTCCGTCCGGGAGCAGCTTACGGCCACAAGGGGCCCGCCGGGGGCCTCGCGCCGCCAATAGGCGTCAAACTGCTGCTTGATCCCTTCGAGGTCTATCCGTTCCAGCGGCGCCCGCATCTTCCTATCTCGAAGAAGGCCGTGCGTATCGAGTGGCCAGGCCGGGAAGAACACTCCTGCCCCACGAAAGCCGCCAGACGGCTTTCCACGCGGGGAGTAGGGCGTACGGCCGGGCATTATAGCGAAACGCCGCCGCCGTTCAATCGCCCAGTGGCGACGTCGCTCAGGGCGCCGGTGACCGCTCATCGGGACGTCTGCTTTTGCAGCACTCGGCCGTGCGCTATAATGCCGCGCTCACACGCTCGCGTTCCGGCTCGAAGGGCTTCGCCATGTCGGCAGCGAAAAGGCCGTACCATGCCCGTGAGGCAGTTCGGCTGCTCCTTCTGCTCCTGAGCTGTTGCTTGCCTGCTTGCCGCACTGCCTCGCCGATCGGGTTGCTCCGGCAGCCCGCAGAGGAGGTGGCGCGCTACGGGCAATTCGAGATAGCGTTCCGCCTTGAGGAGCCACTCGACCACGCCTGGCTGACGGACGCGAGCGCGCTGGGCGCCCGCTTCACCAGCCCATCCGGTCGGATGGTGCAGGTGGCTGCGTTCCGGACCCGGGACTTCGAGAACGAGCTGCGCGAGTTCCACTGGGAGCGGGCCTCGGTCTCAGGCTTGAAGATCTACGTGGACGAAAGCCAGTGGCCCGACTCGATCTGGCTGACCGTTTTCCTCGACAACGTCCGCCTGGTCAACACCGAGACGGGCGACGAGAAGACACTCGGCGATTTCGAGCAAGGGCCGGCGGGATGGGAGAGCGTTGGCTGCGATGCCGCTCCCAGCGATGAAGTCGCGGTCCAGGGCGATAGGTCGCTGCGCATGGACATGTCGCTGGGGGAGCCGCAGGTCTGGCCCGGCGCGCTCCTGCCCGTGGACGGCGAGGATTGGAGCGCCTACCACGAACTGCGCTTCAGCGCGTACTTGCAGGCGAACGTGCGAAGCGGCCGAATCCGCGCCGAGTACCTGACGGCCGCAGGGCAGAAAGTGCAGGCGGGAGCTGCGCTGAGAGGCGAACTCCAACTGGACCAGTGGACTGAGATCGTCTGGGACCTGACGCCGCCGCCGCCCGAGTTCTGGCACGAGGCCGTGCCCGTGGGCGAGCCCTATTACGCGGTGCGCTTCATGCCGCGGGAGCCGGGGACGCATCGTTATCAGATTCTGCGCGACGGCAAGGTGGTGCACCGCGGCCGGTTCCGCTGCGTGCCGTCCGACCTGCCGGCGCCGATGCGCACAAGCGCGGCCGACGGGGCCTACTTCGAGCGAGAGGACGGCCGGCCGTGGCTGGCCGTCGGCGAGAACGTCTGCTGGTACGGCCGCGGCAGGACGTTCGACTACGAGCAGTGGTTGAACCGGCTGGCCGAGGCAGGCGGCAACTACTGCCGCATCTGGATGCCGCCGTGGGCGTTCGCCGTCGAATGGGGCGGGCTCGGCCGCTACCGGCTGGACCGGGCCCACGAACTGGACTACGTGCTGAAGCTTGCTCGCCGCCTCGACATCTACGTCATGCTCTGCCTGGACTATCACGGCGCCTTCCTGCGGCGGGGCGGCACGTGGGCGGACAACCCCTACAACGCCGCCAAGGGCGGCCCGTGCGCCAGGCCGCTGGACTTCTTCCTCAGCGAGGAAGCCACTCAGCTCTACCGCCGCCGGCTCCGGTATCTGGTAGCCCGCTACGCCACCTACGGCAACTTGCTGGCGTGGGAGTTCTTCAACGAGGTGGAGTACGTTGCCGACTATGAGGGCGAGGCCCTGGCGGACTGGCACCGCCGCATGGCGCGCTATCTGCGCGCGGCCGACCCCTACGACCACCTTATTACGACGAGCTTCGGCGGCGCCAAGGGTGACCGGGCCGTCTGGGACCTGCCCGAGATGCAATACGTCCAGTCCCACAACTACTCAGATGGTGACTGGGCCGACACCGCTGCGAAATGGGTGCGGTTCCAGCGCGCTCTCTACCCCAAACCCGTACTGTTCGGCGAGTTCGGCATCCACCACGACGGGGGTGAATCGTCGCGGGCGGACCCGTTGGGCATCCACCTTCACAACGGCATCTGGGGCAGCGTCATGGCCGGCGGCGCCGGCACGGCCATGACCTGGTGGTGGGATTCCTACGTCCACCCGCGCGACCTCTATCATCATTTCCGCTCCTTGAGTGAGTTCGTGGACGGCGTGAACTGGACTCAGGGGTTCCGCCCCCTCGAATCCTACCGTCTGGCCTTCAAGTACGACGAGCCCAGGCAGTGCGCGGGGGCGGTCTTCCTGGCCGGAGAGCACTCATCCTGGAACTCGGCGCCCTTCAACCTGCCCCAAACCTTCCACGTTGATGCGGGGGGGAAGCTGGACAGGCCCGAGCTGTTAAGCGATCTGCTGCACGGCACGTGGGGCCGCCCTGAGCTGCACAACCCGCAGACCTTCGTCGTGACCTATCCGGAGGCGGGTGAATTCCAGGTCAGAGTCAGCGGCGTCAGCGTGTGGGGTGGGGCGAATCTGCAGGTGCTGGTGGACGGCGTTGAGAGGCTGAGCCGCGAATTCCTCGATACGGACGACACTACCGAGACAATAGACCAGCACGATGGCGTGTACACCATTCCCATCGAGTCCGGCACTCACACCGTTACCGTGCTCAACGACGGACGGGACTGGTTCTACGTCTCCTACATCCTGAAAGGCCAGTGGCGACTCAGGACGCCGAAGGCGCGGGTCATGGGCCTGACCGGCCCTGACGACACGTTGGTCTGGCTTC
>JAUVVP010000091.1 GCA_030604585.1 Planctomycetota bacterium
ACGTGCTGACCGGACGCACGACCATTGAGGAAGTGCTGCGCGTGACCAAAGACGAACGGGTCGCCGACAGCGATGCGGGGGGCGCCTGATGGCCAGGTTCGAATACACCGCCGTTGACTCCACGGGCAGGCAGGTGGCCGGCAGCGTCGTTGCCGACACTCGCGCGGCCGCCATGCAGCGCGTGGTCGAGAACGCGCTGCAGCCCGTCTCGGTGGACGAGGCCACGGCCGAACCGGGCGGCCTCTCATTGGGGGGCCGTCGCGTCCCGCAGGCCAGCGTGGATGCCTTCACACGGGAGTTGGCCAACCTGCTCGGGGCGGGCGTTTCGATGAGCCGTGCCCTTCACATCCTGAGCGAGGAGGCCGCAAAGCCGGCAGCGCGCCGGCAGTGGTCGGCCATTCGCGACGACGTGGTGGGCGGCATGTCCCTGGCGGACGCTCTTGCGCTGCGGCCCGACTCGTTCCCGGCCGTCTACGTGGCCATGGTGCGCGCCGGTGAGGCGGGCGGGTTCCTGGATGCTGTGCTTGGCCAGATCGCCGACTTCAGGGAGCGCGAGCGCGACCTGAAGGGCAAGGCCAAGTCAGCGCTCGTCTATCCCGCCGTCCTGGCTGTGCTGGCCATAATGGTCATGATCTTCCTGCTCACCTACTTCATCCCGCGGTTCGCGGCCATCTTCGAGGAGTTCGGCGGCGCGCTTCCCTGGCTGACCAGAGCCATCGTCCGCACGAGCGACCTGCTGGTCGACCACGGATTCGCCGTGGGCTTGGCCGCCATCCTGGCGGTGGTCGCCTTCCGGCGGACGTCGGCGTCCGAATCGGGCCGGCGCTGGATGGACAGGACGGTCCTGCGCGTGCCGGCCCTCGGACACGTGGCGGCGCGGTTCGCGCTGGTGCGGTTCTGCCGCATGCTGGGCACACTCCTGGGGGCCGGCGTGCCCCTGGTGGCCGCGCTGAACGCCGCCAAGGAGGCCATCGGCAACCAGACGCTGGCCGACACCGTGACGTCCGCCGTGGAGGGGGTGCAGCAGGGAGCGCCGCTGGCCAGGAGCCTGGCCGCCAGCCCGAAGCTCTTCCCTGCCTCGGTCGTCGAGATGGTCTCGGTGGGCGAAGAGACGGGCAGGCTGCACGAGGAACTCGTCCGCCTGGCCAACACCTATGAGAGGGACCTTGACCGCGAGCTGCGCATGCTGGTTGCCCTGGCCGAGCCGGCGATGCTGTTTGCAATGGCGGCGCTGATCGGCACGGTGGTGATAGGCATGCTGCTGCCGATCTTCACGCTACAAGAGCTGATTCGCTAACGCGCCGGGCCGCCGCCCGGACGCTGGAGGAGGAAGGGACATGAATCGGAAGCTCTGGAAGGGGCGCGCCGCCCGGGCCGGATTCACGCTGATCGAGCTGCTGCTGGTGCTCGGAATCCTCAGCGTGCTGGCTGCCGTCGTGGTGCCCAAGTTCACGAAGCGGTCGGAGCAAGCCCGCATCACGGCGGCACGCACCGACATCGCCAACCTGGAGCTCGCGATCGACGCGTTCGAGATAGACATGGGCCGCTTCCCCACCACGCCGGAAGGGCTGAAGGCGCTCGTGGAGGCGCCGTCCGACTCGCGGTACTGGCACGGAGAGTACATCAAACGCGGCGAGCCCAGCGATCCGTGGGGGAACCCCTACGTCTACAAGCAGCCCGGCGACCACAACGAGAACGGCTACGATCTGCACTCCTACGGACCGGACGGACAGAACGGTGGCGGTGACGACATCGACAACTGGTCGACCTACTGACCGGCGACCCCGGCCCGCCAGGGCCGGCTTCACGCTTCTGGAGCTGGTGCTGGTGATGGTCATCATCTGCGCAGTGCTCGGGGCCGCGGCGCCGTCGCTGCGGGGCTTCTTCGTCTCGCGGCAGACGGACGACACCGCCGCCCGGATCGTGTCGCTCACCAAGCTGGCGCGCTCGCAGTCAGTCGCCCAGGGACGCCCTTACCGGCTGCACTTCGACATTGACGAACGGACCTACTTCCTGACCAGTCAGGGCACGGCCGGCTTCCGGCCGATCGACTCGCGACTGGGGCGGCCCTTCCGGCTGCCGGAGGAGGTGGCGCTGGAGGTGAGCGGCGCTTACGGGAATCGCGACTACGTGAGCTTCGTCCCGGACGGACGGACCGAGCCGGCCACGATCCGGCTGACCGACATCAAGGGCGGGGTCAGTGAGGTGGTCTGCACGGCCCCCACCGAGCCCTTCGTGGTCGTGAAGCCTGCGGAGGCCCCATGACACAGGTGCGAACAGACGGGCGGGGCGGCTTCACGCTGGTGGAAGTGCTGGTCAGCCTCGCCCTTGTGGGCGCCATCCTGCCGGCCGCTATGGCGGGCGTCGCCCTGGCCATGGGGCTGGGCAGCGCATCACTGCACCGGACGCAGGCCGCCGCGCTGGCCCGGACCAGACTGGCCGAGGTCACGGCCACGGGCGACTGGCAGGAAGGCGGGGACGACGGCGACTTCGGCGAGGACTGGCCCAACTACTCCTGGCAGATGCAGGTGGACGACTGGGAGGAGCCGGGCCTGAAGGAAGTGACCGTGGCGGTCACGTGGACGGCCCGGGGCAAGAAGCGGTCCGTGACGATGGCGACCCTGGCATACGCGGGGACAGACTGAGATGGCGCGCGCGACACGACAGGCCGGCTTCACGCTGCTGGAGATGCTGGTGGCCATGACGCTCATGAGCTTCTTGGCGGGGACCCTCTACGCCAGCCTGCACACGGCCTTCAGTGGCCGCCGCAGGGTGGAGGCCGCCCTGGAGCCCGCCGAGCGCGCCGCCGCCGCCATGCACATGATGCAGAGCAGCCTGGAAGCCGCGACGGCCCCGACCGGCATCCTGGCGCGCGAGTTCATGGGCCAGGGCGGCACCGGCAGCAGCGGCCGGCCGGCGGACGCGTTGGCCTTCCATGCCCTCGCCCAGGACCAGGGCCGGTTCGCACCCGCCTCGCCCATACACCTGATCGAGATCGGCCTGGCCTCCGACGAAGAGACCGGCGAACTCGTGCTCCTACGCCGCACGACAGCCAACCTGCTTGCACCCGAGACGCAGGACCCGATCGAGGAGGTGGTCTGCCGACGGGTGCTCTCGCTTGAGACGACCTTCTACGACGGGACTTCGTGGCAGGACACCTGGGATTCCACCGCGATGGGCGACGTGCTGCCCATGGCCGTGGAGGTCCGGCTGGTGCTGGCCGTGCCGGGCAACGAGGACGGCTACGCCACAACGCGCATCTTCGCGCTGCCATGTGCCGCGCTTGACGGCGGGGCAGGCGCTTCGGGCGGACGTGGTGGAGGCGCGCGATGACACGGGGCCGAAGACAGCGCCTTGCCGCCCGCAGGTGGCGCCGCGACCAGGGGACTGTCCTGATCGTGACGATGTGGGTCGTCCTGGTCCTGGCCGGGCTGGTGCTCGTGTTCGGCCATGCCATGCGCGTCGAGGCAATCGCATCGGCCAACCGACGGTCGGCCCTGCAGGCGGACTCCGTAGCGAAGGGCGCCCTTGAGTTCGTCAAGGGTTCGCTGGACGGGACCGACGGCACGACCGCGTTCCTGCGGGAGATCGAGTGGGAGGCCCGGCAGGTCGGCGAGGGGCTGTTCTGGGTGCTCCACCCGAACCTGGCCGAGGACGATGAGCACCTCTTCGGGATAGTGGACGAGGCCTCGCGCATCAACCTCAACTCGGCCTCCAGCGACATGCTGCTGAAGCTGCCCGGCATGACGGCCGAGCTGGCCGACGCCATCGTGGACTGGCGGGACGAGGACGCAGAGGTCTCGCCCAGCGGCGCCGAGAGCGAGTACTACCTGTTGCAGAGCCAGCCCTACTACTGCAAGGACGCTCCGCTGGAGATGGTTGAGGAGGTGCTGCTGATCCGCGACGCCACAGCCGAGCTGCTCTACGGCGAGGACACCAACCGCAACGGCGTGCTGGACCCCAACGAGAACGACGCGGACGACACCGATCCGCCCGACAACCGCAACGGCTCCCTCGATGGGGGCTTCATAGACTATGTGACGGTCTTCAGCGTCGAGCCCAACCTGTCCGCCGACGGCGAGGAGCGGGTGAACGTGAACGACGTCGACACGCAGCCCCTGGCCGAGCTGCTGCGCCAAGTGATCGAGGACGACCGGCTCTTCTTCATCCTGCAGAACGTCCGCCGGGGCCGGCCTTACGCGAGCACCCTCGACTTCCAGGTGCGCAGCGGCCTGACGGCCGAGGAGTTCCCGACGATAGCCGACCGCCTGACCACGGTGGATGATGACGAGCTGGTCGGCCTGGTGAACGTGAACACGGCCCCGCGCGAGGTGCTGCTGTGCCTGCCCGAGCTGGATGAGAGCGACGTGGACGCGCTGCTGGCCAGGCGGGCGAGTTCCGACGTGGACCTGGCCAGCGTGGCCTGGGTGGCCGGGGTGCTGGACCCGGAGAAGGCCGCCGCCGTCGGCGCCTACATCACGACGCGGTCCTACCAGTTCGCGGCCGATGTGGTAGCCGTCAGCGGCGACGGCCGTGCCTTCCGCCGCTGCCGGGCCATAGTGGACGCGCGCGAGAGCCCGCCGCGCATCCTGCGCTGGCAGGACCTGACGCACCTGGGCTGGCCACTGGACCCCGAGATACTGCCCGACCTGCGCAGCGGCGAACGAGAGGTGGACTACCGCATGGGAGTGACCGCGCGATGATGGGAGCCGGCCGATCCGTGGGCCTTGCACTGGGCGAACGCCGCATCACCGCGGCCGAGGTCAGGCGAACGCGCGCGGGCGTCACAGTCGAAAGTCTGGCCGAGCTCGTCTTCCCGGACGACGTGTCCTGGGACGAACCGGCGAGCGTCGGCCGCTGCCTGGCCGTGTTCCTGGCCGAGCACAGGCTGCCGCGCGCGGGCGTCGTCGGACTGCCCACCCGCTGGCTGATGGCCCTGGAGCACGACGTGCCTTCCGTGGACGCGCAGTCGCTCGTCGGCATCCTGCGGCTCAAGGCGGAGCAGGCCTTCTCCCTGGGGGCGGACGGGATGGCCTGTGACTGCGCATCGGCTCCGCCCGAGGGCGAGGCGGGCAGCGCCTTGCTGGTGGCCACGACGCAGAGCCGGCTGGCCGCGGTGGCTGAGGCGATGCAGGTCGCGCGGTTCAAGCCGAAAGCGGTGACCTCCTCCCTCGCTGCCCTTGCCCTTGCCGCGCCGGCCGGAGGGGACGGACTGACCGTCCTTGCCGCACCAGATGGCGTGGAGGTGGTGGGTCTGCGCCAGGGGCGCGTGGCTTCGATCCGCCGTGTTGCCGTGCCCTTGGGCGGCGGCGAAGCGACGGCCGTGGCGACAGCCGTCCGGCTGGCGATCGGGCCGCTCTCGGGCAAGGTCGACCTGTGGAATGACACGGGGCTGGGCGACGACGCCGTACGCGAAGCGTGCGGGGACTTGGGTATCTGGGCGGGCCCCGAGCCCGCACTGCCCGCGGCCGGCATGGCGGAGGCGGCCTCTGCGGCGCAACTGTCCCCGGCCAGGACGGCGCCGGCCGCCGCGCTGGCAACGGTCGGGCTCGGCGCCAGGCCGCTGCCGTTCGACTTCCTCCACTCGCGGCTGGCCGTCCGCGCCGTTCGCCCCTACGGACGATGGGCCGCGTGGGCCGCGTTCGTGCTGGTCGCGCTGCTGGTGGCGGCGGGGGCCACCATCGCCGACCGAAGCGCGACGAAGGGCGAGATCGCCGCCATGAAGGCACAGCTGCGGGAGATGGCCCCGTCCGTCGCATCCGCACAGTCGGTGGTGGACAGCGTCACGCTGGCCCGCGGGTGGTATGACCGCCGGCCGCCGGTGCTGGACTGCCTCGCGGCCCTGACGAGGGCGATCCCCGAGGACGGGCGCATCTGGGCGACCAGCCTGGCCCTGCGGGAGGACATGCACGGCGTGCTGTCCGGCAAGGCGACGGACAAGCAGCTCGTGCTGGCTCTGCTGGACTCACTCCAGAGGTCGGGGGCGTTCGCCGATGTCAGGCTCCTCTACGTGCGCGAGACGCGGGGGGCGGCCGGCGAGGATGCGTTCGCCGTTGCCTTTGCACACGCCGGGACGGAGTAAGGAATGAAGCTGTCGAAACGCGAGACCTATATCGCCGCAGCGGCCGTCGCGGCGGTCGTTCTGCTGGGGCTGGATCGCTACGCGCTGACGCCGGTGCTGGAGAGCGGCGCCGCGCTCGAAGCCGAGAAGGAGCGGCTCGTGCAGGAGTTGGAGAGCGCCCAGCGCCTGTTCGAGAGACGCCGCATGCTGGGCCGCAGGTGGGACGAACTGACGGCCGGCGGCCTGACCGACGACCCCGAGGAGGCCGAGAGCCTCGTGCTGCACGCGATGCGTGACTGGGCGGACGAGGCGGGGCTGGTCCTGTCCTCGCTGAAGCCCGAGAGGCAGGATACGGACGGCAAGGTCCGCGAGATCACGGTTGTGGCAGCCGGCAGGGGCCGGATGCGCGCGGTGGCCCGCTTCCTGTGGCAGGCCGAGACGTCGACTCTGCCTCTGCGGATCCGGGAGGTCCCGGTCGGATCCCGGAAGGAGGGCACCGACGACCTTTCGCTGCAGTTGAGGGCGTCCACCCTCTACCTGGAGGAAGGCGCGCCGGCCGCGCCCGCGGACGGGACCGATGACCAGGGAGTGACATCATGACGACGAGATGGCTGCTGCTAGCCTGCACGACCGCGCTGGCTCTGGGGCTGTCTGACGTGCGCGGCGCTGCCGGTCCAAGGCGGGGCAAGCCCTGGGAGGACTATGAGGTCCTGATCGAGAACAACATGTTCTCCCGCGACCGGGGTCGGCCCGAGCCGACTGCGGCGGACCCTGTCGTGCGCGAGGCGCCCAGCCCGGAGAGGTACGTGCTGCTCAGGGGCGTCGTCAACAACGGCGACGAGTTCGTCGCGTTCCTGGAAGATATGCGCTCCGGGGAGATGATCCGGGCACGCAGCGGCGACGAGATAGTCCGGGGCCGCGTGGCGGACATCACGCTGGACGGCATCGTCTATGAGCGAGGCGACGCACGGGCCGAGGTGGCCATCGGACAGAACCTGGAGAAGGGGGTCGGTGCTCCCCCGCCGCCGACGCCCGGCGCGCCGGACGGCGACGCAGGCGAGGCTTCGGATGATGAGCAGCCGCCCCCCGCGCCGAGCACCGGCGCCGACGACATACTGGAACGGTTAAGGCAAAAGCGAAGGAGGGAACTGGGACA
>JAUVVP010000449.1 GCA_030604585.1 Planctomycetota bacterium
AACAGGGACGTAAGGGCCTCCCGGCTGCCGCTGTGGCCCTGCGCCAGCACCGTGATGCCGGCCCGTTGCAGGGGCTCCTTTACGGTTGCGTACACCGCGTCCAGCAACGAATAGGAAGTGAAGAGGACGAGGGCCCGCCCCTGAGTGCACTGGAGCAGCTCTATGAGGAAGGAGGACAGCTCATCGTCGAACGTCCGGTCGCGCCGGCCGCCGGGGTCGGGCAGGAAGGTCGAGACGCCCACCAGGGACTGCCGGTCGTAATCGAAGGGCGAGCCGACGGACATGCACTCCATGGTCCCCGGTTCGAGCTGGTCCCCGCCGAGCCGTTCGAGCACGTAATCGAACCGCCCGTCCACTTGCAGTGTGGCCGACGTGAGGATGACGCAGCGCTTCTCGTTGAAGAAGAAGTTGCGGATGTACTCGCCGATCTGGAGCGGAGCGGCGTGCACGGAACAGAAGGTCCTGCGCTCGCGGGCGACCCGTTGGAGCCAGTAGACGTAGCTCTCGTCCTCCTGCGAGAGGACGAACTCGGCGGCATCGGCCACCTCGCGGAGCCGGGCGACCTGGGAGCGCAGGTCGCCGGCAAGCTCCCCCGTGCCCTCCGTTTCCTCTTGGGCGGCTTCCAACCCCTTGGCGACCGCCTCCACTCTTTCGCCGAGTGAGCAGATCGTCTTGCGCAATCGCTGGGCGGCGCCCCACGCCTCGCTGTCCGGCCCGAGGTCCGGCCGGCATTCGCGCAGCAGGATGCGCTCCACGCTCGGCCCGTGCTCGGCGAACGGCTCGGCGATCACCTCGAAGAACTGCTTGGCGCTCTCCACAACGTCGTCCACCGCCTTCATGGCCTGGCCGCCCAGCTCCTTCAGGTCCACGCCGGCCGCCGACGGGACCCGGCCCCTGGCGGCCTGGTACATGACGGTGGCCAGCAGTCCGCTGCCGCTGCCGTCGCGTCGGCGCCGGTAGAGGAAGTTGGTGACGCGGTAGACGCTCAGGCCGTCCACCACGGTGGCAAGCGCCTCGGTGGCGACGTCCTCCAGGTTGTGGGCCTCATCGAAGACGACGCACCGGTAGGGGGGAAGGACGCGGCTGTCCAGGCCGAGTTCGGCGAACAGGAGCGCGTGGTTGACGACTATCAGGTCCGCCAGTTGAGCCAGCGCCCGCGCCCGATGCACGAAGCAGCGACTGCGGAAGCGGCACGCCCGCCCGGCGCACTCGTCCGGTCCGGTCACTACGGTCTGGGCGACCGATGGCGCTGCGGGACTCAGCAGGAAGCCGTTGCACTCCGCCAGGTCTCCGGACTCGGTCCGGGCGGCCCACGCGACGAGCGGAAGCAGGGCCTGGAACTCCTCGGGGTCGGCCAGTTCGCGCTCGAAGTGCCTCATCATGTGCATGAAGCGGCGCACGCAGAGGTAGTTGCGGCGGCCCTTCAGCAGCGCCGGCTCGAAGCGGCCGGGCAGCAGCGTCGTCAGGAAGGGCAGGTCCTTGCGGTAGAGCTGCTCCTGGAGGTTCTTTGTGTTGGTGGAGACCAGCACCTTGTCGTCATTGGTGCACGACCAGGCGATGGCGGGCATCAGGTAGGCCATGGACTTGCCGGTCCCCGTGCCCGCCTCGACCGTCAGGTGATGCGGCCCGTTGAGGGCCTCGCAGACCGCCCGCACCATCTCGACTTGCTCGGCGCGCTGTTCGTACTGAGGCAGGCGCCGGCCCACGATGCCCGTCCGCGTGAACATGCGGCAGATGGCGTCGGTGGGCAAGGGCTCGTCGCCGGGCTCGGTCCCCTCGTACTTCTGGGCCTGCTGTAACAGGTCCCGGTGGTCGGTGAACAGCTCCGCCAGATCCTTCTCCGCGTCGGCGGACAGCTCGAAGTCGCCCCGGCGTCCGGCCGCCTCCACCAGCACGGGCGCGAGGGGGTCCCGGGCGGCCTCGGCTATGCGACAGATCGCATCCAGCGCGGCCGGCGGAAGCTTGGCCAGTTCGTTCAGCAGGGCAAGCCAGACCTGCCGCAGCAGCCGGGCGCGCGGCAGGGCGCGATGAGCGGCCTCGAACTCCAAGCCGAGGCCCTCTGCAATGGCTTCGAGGGAATAGTCGGTTGCCTGCGGTCGGACGATCCGCGCCAAGCGTAGCGCCTCCAGGGAGGCCGGAGGCTCCAGGGACTCGGCCTCGAGGAACGAGGCGAAGACGGAGCCGTCGTAGACAACGAGCTGCCCGCTCGCGCAGAACTTCAGCAGTCGTCGCAGGACCGTGGCCGGCTCGGGCTTGCCCGCGATGTCCCCCGCCTTCAGGCCCGTAAGAAGCTTCGCGGCGGCGGACAGTCCACCGGGGTTGGCAACCTGGCTGAAACTGGCCCGAGTGCCCGTTGCGCCCTCGCGGACGGCGGCCGCCTCCAGCACGCGGTCCTCGCCCGGCGCTGGTCCGGTGGCGAGCAGACTGGCAAATGTCAGGCTGACGCTGGGCATTACCTCATCCCGGCATACAGATGTGCAGATGGATTGTATCGCGCTGGTCGGGCGACTTCCACCGACGTCTGATCGCGCCGGCGCCCGCCGACTCCCAACCTGAAGGCAGACCGCCGATTATTGCAAATCAGGCCCGTTTTGCCAATAATACGCGCAGCTTCTGTCGCCCGAAGCCAATCCGCAGGGAGAGAACGATGATCGAGCGCAAGGTGGGCTTCATCGGGGCCGGCGTCATGGCTGAGGCGCTCCTGAAGGGCATGCTGACCGCCGGAGCCGCCGCGGCCGAGAAGCTCTACGCCGGCGACCCGTCGGAGGAGCGCCGGAAGGTCTTCGCAGGGATGATCGGGCAGAACGTTTTCGCCGACAACCTGCGCCTGGTGGATGAGTGCGAGGTTGTCGTGCTGAGCGTCAAGCCG
>JAUVVP010000032.1 GCA_030604585.1 Planctomycetota bacterium
GTTGTTCTCATCGCAGTACTCGGTGATGGGGACGCCCTTGACCAGTTCCATCACGAAATAGGGGCGGCCCGACTCGGTGGTTCCGGCGTCGAGCACTTTGGCGATATTTTGATGGTCCATCATCGCCAGGGCCTGCCGCTCGGCCTCGAATCGGGCGACCACCTGCTTGGTGTCCATGCCGAGCTTGATGATCTTCAGAGCGACCCGGCGACGGATGGGCTCCTGCTGCTCGGCCATGTAGACGACGCCGAAGCCCCCCTCGCCGATCTGCTGGAGCAGCTTGTAGCGCCCGATGAGGTCGCCAGGCTTCTCGGATACGGTGCCAACGTGGAGGGTTGGCTCGGCGGCGAGGGCGGGAGACTCAAGGAAGCCGTCTTCGACCTCGGCAGCCTCGACTAGGGCCTGACCCGGGCCCGGAGCGCGGAATCATCCCCACAGGCCCGATCGAGGTATACGGACCGCTCCGCTTCATCCTCGATTTCCCGTGCGGCCTGGAAGATGCGTTTCTCGTCGGGGTGACGATCGGGCATGGCTGCTTTCCCTAACCGGTTCCCTCATCTCCTAATGCGAGAAACAGGGCCGAAAGCTCTCACAAGAGACCGGGAATCGGCCTACGCCCCTGGATCCTCCTCATCGCCCGTGATCGCCAGCCTCAACCATGCGCGGGCGTATGCCCAGTAGCGATGGCCGGTCGCCGGGGAGATGGCGAGCGCGGCACAGGCCTCGTCATGCGTCAGCCCGGCGAAGTAGCGGAGCTTGACCAGCTTCGCCGTCACTTCGTCCTCTGCTGCGAGCCTGGTCAGTGCCTCATCCAGGGCGAGGAGATGGTCGGGGCGCGTGTCGATCGCCAGGTGGATGCTGTCCAGGTCGACGCGCTGCCTCCCGCCACCGTGCCTGAGGCTCTGCTTCTGCCGCGCACGGTCCACCAGGATGCGCCGCATGGCCTCCGCCGCCGCCCCGAAGAAGTGCCCCCGATTCTCCCAGCCGGGGTCTTCGGCGCCCACCAGTCGGATGTAGGCCTCATGGACAAGGGCGGTGGCCTGGAGGGTCTGTCCGGGCTTCTCCTGGGAGAGCTTCTGTCTGGCCAGGCGGCGCAGTTCGTTGTAGACGATGGGCAGGAGCTCATCGGTGGCTTTCAGACCGCCGCCCTGGATCGCATTCAGGATCCGCGTGACCTCATGCGTGGGCTGATCCGCCTCCATCGCCGATGCCCTCTAAACGCCTGCCGCTGTGCGCCTTGCCCCGTCCAGGCAGGTAAGACACCGCTTGCGTCGCGAAAGTCCCGTTTTCTGGGTGGGCAAGCGCCTGATCACCCGATCCCCCTGCTGCACGCGCAGCCGCCCCAGCATCTCGATAGAGCACAGCGCTGCCATGGCACACCCCGTTCGCCGCCGCCATAATTCTACCCCCAGGTGCTTGGAAGTCAAACCCGGCGCGCTTTGCGCGCCGAAGGGTGAAGTCTGAAGTATGAATGACGACATCACGGCCGAGGGGGGAGGGCGAGGGCGCAGCTTTTGTGCCGATGATATCCCTTTCAGGCCGGATCGCCGCGGAGCCGTTTTGAGGGCCTCAGAGCGCCAGCAACAGGCCTAACGCCCCGGAGCTAATGCGCCGGGAGAGTTACCTCGTGTTGAGATCTGGCAACACCCGTCCAGCATTCTCAACCCACTGCGCACTGCACTTGCAGTATCCTCACCTGCCCAAGTCTGGGAGGGCCTCGCGCGCAATGCAGGGCAGGACCGTCAATTGCCCTCCGCCAGGCCGTGGGCGATGTGGGCGGTGGCGGGGTGGAGCCGGCAGTAGAGGCCGAACAGATCGTCGTAGAGGTCGGCGAGGGCGGGGTCCGGTTCGACCGTCTTGGTGCCGCCTGCGGCGCGGCCCACGGCGGCGGCCCCCTCGAACGTGGCGTAGATGCCGGCCCCCAGCCCCGCAAGCAGCGCGGCGCCCAGCGTGCCGGTCTCCTGGAACTCCAGCACGTCCAGCGGCGTCTGCATCACGTCCGCCTTGATCCGGTTCCACAGGGCGTTCCTGGTGCCGCCGCCGACGGCGCGGACCTCCTTCACGGGGCCGCCGGCAACGTCCTCGACGCAGTCGAGCACGTGCTTGAGCGCAAAGGCGGTACCCTCGAAGACCGCCCGCGCCAGGTCGGCGCGCGTCGTCCTGCTGGTGAGGCCGATGAAGGCGCCGCGCGCCAGCGGGTCCCAGACCGGCGTGCGCTCCCCCTGGAGGTAAGGCAGGTAGAGGACGCGGTTGCTGCCGGGCGGCGAGGAAGCGGCCAGTTCCGTCATCAGGCGCAGGCCGGCCGGGCCTTCCCGGCCCAGGACTTCCCTCAGGAACCATTCGATGGAGACGCCGGTGGAGGTGGCCGTCCCGATGCCGAACCACGTGTCGCGCGGGATGTAGGCGGTGTTGACCCAGCGCAGGTCGGCCGTGGGGCGGGGCATCGGCAGGGCGCCGCAGTCCGTCGAGCCCGCAACGTAGAAGAGCGTGTCCGACGAGAGCGCACCGGCGCCGACGGCGCCGGCCGGCACATCGCCCGCCCCGCAGACGACGGGCGTCCCCGGCTCGAGGCCCGTCTGCTCGGCTGCGGACCTCGTCACGGTGCCCACGACATCGGCCGAGCCGGCGATCCTCGGCAGCAGGGCGACATCAACGCCGAGCTTGTTGCAGACCCCCTCCGACCACCGCCACGGGTCCCCGATGTCCGCCAGGCCGGATACCCCGACCATGGTCGGGTCCACGGCGACCTCTCCGGTCAGGCGCGCGGTGACGAAGGTGTTGGCGAAGCCGATCGTCCGGGCGGTCCGGTAGGCCTTCGGCTGCTCGTCGCGCAGCCACGTGATGCTGGTCGCCGCGCAGTTGCCCGGCACGAGCATGTTGCCGATGGTGCGTTGGTACTCGTCGCGACCTACTGCGTCTTCTATCGCGCGGACCTGGGCGAGGCTTCGCTGGTCGCAGTAGAGTATGGCGGGGTAGACGGCACGGGCGTCCGCGTCGAGCGCGACGATGGTGGGGAAGAGCACGCCGAGACCGACCGCCACGACGTCGCCGCCTCCGACGTCGGCTTCCCGGCAGGCGTCATGGATGGCGCTCAGGATGCCCCGCCACCAGCGTTCGGGGTCGCACTCCACCCAGCCGGGGTGCGGGTTGTCCACGCCGTGGGAGGCGCGTCCGAGGCCCAGAAGGCGCCCCTCGGGGTCGAACACGCCCACCTTGACGCCCGACGTGCCGACGTCCATGCCCAGGAGCAGTTCAGGCATTGCGCGTGCCTTTCAGATCACCTCACGGCCTGCTGACGGCCCTGATGTTACCCCGTTTGCCCGGGCGGCGCACGCGCCCTCCAATCGGGCAGCCCGGAGGTCGCGCCCGGCTACCCATGGGATCACGGCGCGGCTCAGGCGAACTGCGGAAGGTACTCCGCCTGAAGCTTCAGCATTCTGTCCAGGATGCGTTCGGCCGCCGAGACGCTGTCCACCACGGGGTCCAGGAGCATGGCCTGGAGGACGAGGTTGCGGTCGCCCTTGTCGGCGGCCTCGACGGCCAGCTCCATCTGGTCAATGTCGCGGCGGCAGAATGCGGCCAGCGGCTTGGGGAGGTCCCCGATGCTCAGCAGCCGCACGCCGGAAGCGTCCACGGCAGCCGGCCCTTCCACGAAGACGTCGTCCGGCAGGTTGCCGACGGCGCCGCAGTTGAGCATGTTCACGGCCGGCATGCGGATGAAGGTACTGGTGCAGATGGCGTTGATGATTGGGAAGGCGAGCGTGTCCACCCAACTGCGCGGGGCGAAGAACCACTGGAGGCGCTCCTCATAGTGGGCGCCTTCCTGCCGGCCGTCGAAGGGCGTGATCGGCCCCTCGCCGCCGGCCTGTTCCTGGTAATACTCCCAGAGCTGCTGGGTCCCCCTGGCGCGGCCGGCGAAGTCCGGCCCTTCCAGGCCGCAGAACTCATGCGCGTAGGGGAGGTACTCGCCGATGTGCTCGTCGCCGCAGGAGGGGAAGTAGCCGTAAACGTCGAACAGCTTGCGGGACAGGGGCCATTGGCGGGGGTCGGCCTCCTTCAGCTTCTCGCGCAGGGCAGGGCAGAGGTCTTCGCCGGTGGCCTTCAGGCGCAGGTCCAGGATCCAGTGGAAGTGGTTGACGCCGGCGGCCGTGGCCACCATGTCTTCGGCCTCGATGCCGAGCAGGCCGCCGATGAAGCTCTGGGCGATCTCGACTCCGTGGCAGAGGCCCAGTATCCGGCCGCACCCGGTGTGGCGCTCCATGGCCAGGCAGATGCGGTTCAGCGGGTTGGACTCGACCATGACGACGGCGTCCGGGCAGATGGCGGCGATGTCGTGGCCGAACTCCAGGTGGATGGGGATCTGCCGCAGGGAGTGGAAGAGGCCGCCCGGCCCGCCCAGTTCCCCGGTCACCTGGCGAATGCCCTCTTCGAGCGGCACCCTGAAGTCCTGCTCCCAGGTCTCCACGCGCTCCACGTCCACGGAGATCAGCACGTAGTCCGCCCCTTGCAGGGCCGGCTTGCGGTCCGTGTAGGACTCGATGCTGACCGGATGTTCCAGGCCGTCGTTGATGCGGCGCGCCAGGCGGGTGAAGATGTCCAGGTGCTGCTCGTGTACGTCCACCAAGCGGAGCGTGCAGCCGGCGAGGTCCGGATGATGGATCACGTCGCGCAGCACCTTCGGCCCGAACGTTGCGCTCGCGGCGCCGATGACAACGATAATCGGTCCGTCGCCCATTCCGCTATCCTTACTCCTGCTCGGTCTCGTTCTCCTGCTCGTTCTCGGTCTCAAGCCGCTTCACGCATCGTCGGTGATGGCGATCTTCCAGACGCCTTCGGCGCGCTCGTGCAGCATCCTTATCCCTTCCTCGACGCGCTCCAGCGGGAGCCGGTGCGTGATGATGGGCGCCACCTTCACCTTGCCCCGGCTCATGAGTCTAAGCGCGACGGGGAAGTCCCAGCAGAAGCCGAGCGTCCCCAGCACCGTCAGCTCATCGAGCGTGACCGAGGTGAGATCGATCGCGTCGGTCTCGTTGCCGCTCCATCCGATGAGCATGATGGTCCCGCCGCGCTTGACCAGGCGGACGGTCGAGGCCAGGGTCTGGGGCAGTCCCACCGCTTCGATAACGCAGTCGGCGCCGATGCCGCCGGTCAGTTCCCTGGCCCGCTCTTCGAGGTCCTCCTTCGACGGGTTGAGCGTATGGTGGGCTCCGAGTTCGCTTGCGGCGGCGAGCTTGAACTCCTCCGGGTCGGCTATCAGCACCTCGGCGCCCTTGTTGAGGGCGTGCTGCATGGCCAGGGAGCCGATGGTGCCGCACCCGATGATGACGACGAAGTCGCCGAGGCGCAGGTTGCAGCGCTCGACGGCGTGGAGCGAGCCAGAGACCGGCTCGGCTATGGCTGCCTCGGCGAAGCTGAGGTTGTCGGGCTTCGGGTGCAGGAAGCGCGCCTCGGCGATCACGTAATCGGCCAGCGAGCCGGGCACCTGGTGGCCGGCGATCTTCAGGTCCACGCACAGGTTGTACTTCTCCGTCAGGCAGGCGGGGCACTTCTTGCAGATGAAGAAGGGCTCGACGGCGACCGGCTGGCCGATCTTCCAGGCCTCGACGCCCGGGCCGAGCGCCGCGACGACCCCCGAGCACTCGTGGCCGAGTATGATGGGCCATTTGATCATCGGGTGCCGGCCCAGGTAACCGTCCACGTCCGAGCCGCAGAGCCCCGTCGCCCTGACCTCCACCAGCACCTGGCCTTCCCGGGGCTCGGGCACCGGCACCTCTTCGATCTCAATCGTCTCGCGCGCCTTGCAGACCGCTGCTCTCATCGTTCCGCTCAACGCCTTCCCTCCCGGTAGCTCAGAAGGTATCGGACTCAAGGACTTCGGGGAGTATACATGCTGGGCGATGAGTTTCAACGGCCGCCGGAGGGCCATTTGCTGCGGACCGTTGCGCCGGTTGGCCGGCCTTCTATAATGGGGCCCAGGCGTTTCCCGACCGGCCGGCAGAGGGAAGGAGGAGGGCCGTGGAGCACCTTGTGCAACTGACCGGATGCGTGCTGGCGGCGTGGGTGGTCCTGGGCTGCGCGGTGGCGGCCCAGGAACTGGAGTTCGAGGGATTCCCGTTCACCATTCCCTACGGAGGATTGGCCGAGGGGACGGCGCCGGAGGCCCTTGCCAGGCTCGAAGCGCCGGCCGGGGCCGAGGGGTTCGTGGAAGTGAGGGGCGACCGGTTCGTCCTGGCGGACAGCGGCCGACCCATCCGCTTCTGGGCAACCAACCTCTGCTTCGGGGCCTGCTTCCCGCCGCATGACGTGGCCGAGCGCATGGCCCGCCGCATGGCGTCCCTCGGCATAAACTGCGTCCGGTTCCACCACATGGATGCGTCCGGCTATCCTCGCGGGATATGGGAGAACCAGGGCTGGGGCGACTTCGAGCACACCGGCCTGCATCCGGAGGCGCTGGACCGGCTTGACTACCTGATCGCCCGGCTCAAGGACCAGGGCATCTACGTGAACATCAACCTGCACGTCTCGCGTTCCTACGGCGAGAGGGACGGGTTCCCGGCCGTGGGGGAGGGCGAGCGCGTGCCCAACTACGGCAAGGGCGTGGACAACTTCTACCCGCGCTGCATCGAGGAGCAGGAGCGCTACGCCCGCATGCTCCTGCGCCACGTGAACGCCTACACCGGCAAGGCCTACGCCGAGGAGCCGGCCCTCGCCATGGTGGAGATCAGCAATGAGGACGGCCTGCTGTTCGAATGGCGCGGGGGCGGCCTGGACCGCCTGCCGGCGCCGTACATCGAGGAACTCCAGCGGCAGTGGAATGCCTGGCTCAGCCGCAAGTACGACTCGACCGAGGCGCTCAGGACCGCCTGGGCGGAAGGGGAAGTGGCCGGCGATGAGGCCGACCTGCTGGCCGCCCCGGGCGTCGGGCCCGCCCTCCAGACCATCGGCGAGGCCGAGGCGAGCGTTGAGGAGAGCCGCACGGCCGATGGCAGGGCCATCCGCACGGTAACCGTCCACAAGGCCAGCCCAACCAGTTGGCACGTCCAGCACACGTGGGCACCCCTGGCGGTGCAGGAGGGGACGGCCTATGTGCTTAGGCTCAGGATGCGCGCCAACCGCGAGGCGGACGTCTCCGTCAACTGCATGATGAACCATGAGCCGTGGAGCCGGCTCGGCCTCAGCAGCGGCGCAACGGTCACGCCGCAGTGGCAGGACTACGAGTTCTACTTCACCGCCACCGGGGACGACGCACCGGACGCCGACGGCTCCGGCGGGGCCCGCATAACGCTCTCCGGCCTTTCTCGGGAGGACCTGGAGGTCCAGTTCTCGAACCCGACGCTGCAACTGGCCTCTCTGCACGGCCTGCTGCCGGACGAAGGGCTCGGCAAGGTCGCCTGGTTGCACAAGCGCGAGCTTGCGGCGCGCACCCCTGCGGTCGGGCGCCACCTGATCCGCTTCCTGCGCGACACCGAGGTCGCCTACTGGCAGGGCATGCGCGACTACCTGCGCGAGGAACTCGGCGTGCGGATGCCCGTGACCGGCACCGCCGTCGGCTTCACCACCTCGCACATCGCCGCCGAGACCGGCGACTTCGTGGACTCCCACGCCTACTGGCAGCACCCGGTCTTTCCCGGCAGGCCCTGGGACGCCAGCAACTGGTTCGTGCGCAACGACGTCATGGTCAACACGCCCGACCGTTCGACCCTCGTGGGGCTGGCGGCGCGCCGCGTCTTCGGGCTGCCCTACACGGTCACCGAATACAACCATCCCTCCCCTCACCACTACGAGGCCGAGGGCTTCCCGCTGATTGCCCTCTACGGTGCCTTTCAGGCATGGGACGGCATCTTCACCTTCACCTATGCCAGCGGGGATCACTGGGAGACGGACCATGTCTCGAACTACTTCAGCATCGCGTCGAACCCTGTGAAGCTGGCGGTGCAGCCGGCCTGTTCGGCCATGCTCCTGAAGGGCGCCATCCAGCCCCCTCCGCGCGTTGCGGCGGGCAGGTCGTCCCTGGAGCAGCGCCTCCAGCACGTGCTCTCCGGCGGGGGTTGGTCGCTGGGCGCCTACCCGGATGAGGTCGGGCGCCTGGCCTGGCAGGAGGCGCTGGTCGGCATGGCCCTCGACGCGAAGGAGCCGGCCGTGCCGGAGGGCCCCGGCAGCGAGCTGCACTGGGATGTGCCCGATGACGGACGGGGGCTGGTCCGCTACGTCGGCAGCGGGTGCGCGGGGATGATCGGCTTCGCCGAGGGCAAGACGATCGAGGTGGGCGGCATCAGCATCACGCCGGGCGCGACGTCGCTGGACGGCTTCTCAGTCATCATGCTCAATGCCGTCGACGGCCAGGCGCTCGGGGAGCCCGGGCGTTACCTGATCACCGCCGTCTCGCGCTGGGCGAACCGCAACATGGGCTGGAACGAGGCGCGGAACTCCGTGGGCCGCCAGTGGGGGGAGGGGCCCACCCAGTGCGAAGGAGTGCCGCTGATGGTGGTGACACGAGGCAACGTCTATCCGATGAACCCCGATGGCTCACGCCGGGCCCTGGCAATGCACGGCGATGGGGAAGCTGGGGCGCACTACGCCCTCGGGCCTGAGCAACGCACGCTCTGGTACGAACTCGTCATAGAGGGCTGACACTATGCAGTATCGCGAATTGGGTAGGAGCGGCATCGAGGTGTCGGTCGTTTGCTGCGGCGCGATGGCCATGGGCTCGAGCGCGCCATTCGGCCAGCAGGACGATGAGGTATCGGTCCAGACCGTCCACGCCGCCCTCGAGGCGGGGGTCACCTTCTTCGACACGGCGGAAGGCTATGGCGCCGGGCACTCCGAAGAGGTCCTTGGCAGGGCGCTGGAAGGACGGCGCGACGAGGTCGTCCTTGCCACCAAGGTCTCCCGGAGCAACCTGCCGGCGGCGTCCCTGGTCGCCTCGTGCGAGAAGAGCCTGCGGCGTCTGCGCACGGAGTACCTCGACCTGTATCAGGTGCACTGGGCTCATCACGGCTTCGCGTTCAGCGGGATCGCCGCCACGCTCGAGAGGCTGAAGGAGCAGGGCAAGATACGCTGCTGGGGCGTGTCGAACTTCGGGAGGGAAGACCTGACCGGCGCGCTCGACGGGGGCCACCCGGAGGTCAATCAGCTCCCCTACAGCCTGCTGTGGCGGGCCGTCGAGCACGAGATCGTGCCCATCTGCGTGCAGAACGAAGTGAGCATCATCTGTTACAGCCCGCTGGCACAGGGCATCCTCACTGGCAAGTTCGCCGGTCCGGACGATGTGCCGGCCGAACGCGCCCGCGCCCGCTACTGCACGGAGGCGGCGGAGCTCTCCTTCGCGGTCGTCGAGGAGTTGCGTGCCGTGAGCGAGCAGATCGGCGAGCCGATGCCCGACATCGCCCTGGCCTGGGTGCTGGGCCGGCCGGGTGTGGCCTCGGTCATAGCCGGCATGCGCACGCCTGAGCAGGCCCGCCAGAACGCACGCGCCGGGGAGCTGGTCCTGCCGCAGGACGTCGCCGAGCGGCTCACCGATGCCTCCGGCCGGGTCAAGGATGCGCTGGACACCAACCCCGACATGTGGCAGGCGGGCGCGCAGTCGCGCTACCGCTGAGGCTGCCGGCACCTGGGCGCGAAAGAATGCCTCCGCGCGAAGGAGACGCAAGGGCCGTTGCTCGTGGAAACGCAAAAGGTGCGTGAAGTGCTGGCCGGCCTTGTGCCGCAGGCGCGGGAACTGCTGACCGACATGATCGCGTTCCCCAGCACGCATGGGAACGAGGCGGAGCTTCAGGCCTACCTGGAGCGGCGGTGGACGGAAGCGGGCTTTGAGGTCGAGCGGCACCCCATATCCGAGGGCATCAAGGGCGATCCTGAGTACTCGTTCCCGGCCCGGGACCTCAGCTTCGACGGGCGCTGCAACCTCGTTGTGCGCACCGGCGGCGGCCGGGCCGGGCGGAGTGTGATAATCAACAGCCACGTGGACGTCGTGCCGGCCCAGGACTGGCCGGAAGCGTTCCAGCCGAGGGTCGAAGGAGACGTGGTCTACGGCCGGGGCGCCTGCGATGCCAAGGGCTGCGTGGCTGCCATGTACCTGGCCGCCCGTGCGATGCGGGAGCTGGGCCTGGAACGGCCCGGCGAGGTCGTCTACCAGATGGTGATAGACGAAGAGGTGGGGGGCAACGGCAGCCTGTCGCTCGTCCGGGAAGGGATCGAGGCCGACGGCGTCGTCGTGCTGGAGCCCACGGGCTTGGCCATGCACCCGGCGAACCGCGGGGCGATCTGGTTCCGGTTCGAGTTCGAGGGCAAGCCCTGCCACATGGGCCGCA
>JAUVVP010000215.1 GCA_030604585.1 Planctomycetota bacterium
CAGAGGTCCGGAGGCGGGCAAGCGGCGTCGCGGCGAGGGTCCCCGCCGAGCAGTTCGGCACAGAAAGGGGGGACTTGGTAGCGGCGGAGGGATTTGAACCCCCGACCCGAGGCTTATGAATCCCCTGCTCTACCCCTGAGCTACGCCGCCACCGGAAGCAGATGCTAACCCCGTCGGGGCTCGGCTGTCAAGACGCCTGGCAGCTTCAGACAACGGGCCGAGGCAGGCCGAAGAACTTGCGCACCCGCGCGGCCATCTGCGCCTCTGTCATCTTCTCGGCGCTTTCGACGGCCTGGATGCGGCCGTCGAAGTCCTTGTGCCTCTGGAGCCTCTTCAGCAGTTCCTTTTTGGCCTGTCCGGGACCGAAGATGTAGACGTTCTCGGCCTTGCGGACGGCCCTGAAGATCTTCTCGTAGAACTGCCTCGCCTGCCGCCGGCGCTTGTCCTCCACGTTGGCGTGTGGCGCTACGCCGCCGTAGACGCCGGTCCTTCCGGACACAACGCGGTCGGTCTTCTCACGTCCTTCCGCGTAGTCGGCCTGCGCATGCTGCAGGTCGCTCTCGCCGTCCTCGTCCATCCAGATAAGGTGAGCCTGCTTGTGATCCAGCCATATTCCCAGATACGGCTTTCTCATCTCTGACCCCGCCTTTCTCAGCAGCGGACCTTGGCCTCGCGTCGCCGGTACATCCTAAGAGGTCCACGCAATGGTGTCAAGATCGTAGGACGCAGCATGGGAACACAGCGTGGGAGGCGTGACCGGTCGCGACTGTAGGGGTCCGTCCGGCTTGGCGCTGAGGGGCACGCACGGCCCGCGCGGGCGCAGCAGATCAGGGCGGACCCGGCCTAACCGGACATCGCGAGGGACAGGACAATGCCGGCCACGATGATGATGGCGGCCACGATGGCAAGCAGGATGAGGGCGAGGGCTCTGGTGGGAGATGCGGCGGTCCGGCCGCCTTCCTGGAGGGCGACCACCTTCGCCTCCTCCAGCCTGACGACGGTCCCGCTGGCAAGCGCCTCGCGCGTGGCGTTGGCGATGTGCTCCAGCAGCTTCGGGCGGCGCTTATCGTCCTCCGGCAGCATGCCGGCCGCCGTGGCCCAATGCCGAGCCGCATCGCTGAAGCGGCCCTCGTCGAAGGCCCTCTTGCCCTCACTGAGGGCGCTCTTGAGCAGAGCGGCCTTTTCCCTGCGCCCTATCTCGGCCGCCAACTCCTTCACGCGCGGGTTCTCCGGCATGGTGGTCATGGCAAACTGGAGCGCCTGGCGGGCCTCGCCGAGCTGGTCGCTTTCGAGGTACTTCTCCACCTCGGCCACCTCGTAATCGACCATCTGTTCGGTCTCACGACTGGACTGGAGCTGCCGACGGGCCTCTTCGAGGCCGGGGCAGTCGGCCCACGTGCTCGCCACGCCTTGGAGCAGCTCGTCGGCCTGGCCGTAGCTCCGCCGCTGGAGCAGGTCGGCAAGGCCCGCCAGCTTCGCCTTCGCCTCCTCCATCCGAGACTTGACTTCCGCGAGCAGGGCTCCCACGCCGTGGGCCTCCGCAAGGTCGGCCGGCACGGACTGAAGGACTTCCAGGGACTGGTTGAGCCTGGCTGCCCGGGCCAGTTCCCTGCCCTCCTGCACCTTGTCCCGGTAGTAGGTGTGGCGCTGCTCCCCATAGCTGGCGATGAGGCGTTCGGCCTTCTCGCGGGCGCGGCCAAAGACCTTGCCCTTAACCTCCAGGACGTGCTCGAGCTCGGCGACGGCCTCCTCGTAGCGGTGTCGCGCGGCCAGGTGCCGGGCCTGCTCTTCGGTCTTGCTGATCCTGACGGAGGTGCGCTGGCGCATCTGGCTCAGGCTGGTGCCGCACTGCATGCAGATGTCCACGTCTATGCGGTTCTCAGCGTCGCAGTTGGGGCAGACATCGAAGAGCTCGGAGAGGTCCGCCCCGCAGTGCAGACACGCCTTCTGCGTCACGGGGTTCTCTTTCTTACAGTTGGGGCAGACCTCGTGGGCGCGGGTTATCTCCTGGCGGAAGGCCCGGAGGGCCTCCAGCAGCTCCTGAGCGCTCTGGTAGCGACGGTCGGGGCTGGCCTCCAGACAGGTCAGCACGATCCTGTCCAGGCGGGGGTCCACCTCGGGGTTCATCAAGCTGGGCGGGTCGGGCGGGAGGCGGTCGGGGATCATGTCGGTCAGAGCCCTGTACATCACGGCCCCCAGCGAGAAGATGTCGCTGCGCTCGTCGGTGCGCCTGATGTCGATCTCCTGTTCGGGCGGCATGTAGCCGCGGGTGCCCATCACCTTCTTCTTGCCGCCGGCCTGGGCCCCTGCCTCGGCGATCAGGCCGGCCACGCCGAAGTCGGCTATCTTCACCATGCCCTGGTCGTTCAGCATGATGTTAGCCAGCTTGATGTCGCGATGGATGATGCCCTTGGAGTGGGCGTAGCTGAGGGCTTCGGCGCACTGCTCCATCATGGCGAGAAAGAACTCTTCGCCCACCTCGCCGGCCGTCACAAGCTCGCCCAGGGTGGTGCCCTCGATGTACTCCATTGCGAAGAAGTAAGTGTCCCCCTCGCGGCCACGGTCTATGATGCTGACCACGTTCGGATGGTTCAGGGAGGCAAGCAGGTCGGTCTCGCTGTCGAACTGCCGGACGAAGGACTGCTTGCGGGCGAACTCTATCGGCAAGATCTTCAACGCCACCGTCCGGCCCAGTGAGATCTGGGTGGCCTTGTAGACCACGGCCATCGCGCCGGCCCCGACCATCTCTTCGATGCGGAAGCCGCCGAGCACATCGCCTTTCTTGATCTCACCGTACTCGGCCCGCGCCTTGCCGCTGCGGAAGCCGTCGGTGCCCCACCCCGTGGTCGTCTTCGGCCTGGCCTCGGCTGCGCCGCCTCCCTTGCCCTTCCGGCGCGTCACCTGCATTGTCTTGTTGCACAGGGGACACTCGACGCGGCCCTCGCCCATCTCTTCGACCCACTCGAACTTGCCGTCGCAGTAAGGGCACTTCAGGGCAGGCATGTCGTTCCCCGTTTTGCCGTGCCGGTTGAATGGAGGGCTGCCCGACGCCCGGCCTCAGCAGCATACTACCAGAAGGCGCGAGAGGGATTCTACTTCAACCCCTCCCCGCGTTCAAGTTCTCGAACCCCTCGACGGGCAGGCACGCGGGACCGTCAGAGGTCCTCGTCTCCCACCGGGTCGCCCAGCACGGGGTGCAGCGGACACGCGCCGCAGAGCGGCGTAGTCCGGCAGTAGCGCTTGCCGACCTCCACGAGCTGCGCGTGGTAGTCCTTGAAGAGTTCCACGTCGTCGGCCAGGTTGGACTCGAACAGCTCCTTCAGGTCCGAGTAGCCGCATGCGCCGTCGAGCAGTCCGTGCCGCACCACCACTCGCTTGGTGTAGGTGTCCACAACGAAGGTGGGCCGTGACAACGCGTAGAGCAGGATGCAGTCGGCGGTCTCCGGGCCGATGCCGCTCAGCCCGAGCAGCTCCTGGCGCAACTCGTCGGTCGAGAGCGGCTCCAGCACCGCCAGGTCCCCGCCCGTCCGCTCCACCAGCCAGCCGACGAGCCGCAGCAGACGGGCGGCCTTCTGCCGGTAATAGCCTGCGGGCCGAATGAGCGATTCCAGGCTCTCACGGTCCATGCCCGCCAGGAGCCCGGGGGCCATCAAGCCGGCCTCCTTCAGGGCGGCGATGGCCCGCTCGGCGTTCGCCCAGCTCGTCCGCTGCGTCAGTACGGTGCCGACTATCACCTCGAAAGGCGTGTCGGCAGGCCACCAGTTACGGTGCCCGAACGCCTGCCGCAGCGCGCGGTAGGTCTCCAGCAGCAACGCATTGAGTTCCATGGCGTCAACAGGGGCCGCCGCGAGCGGCAGCCGCCATCCCTCACAGCGGCTTCTCAATAGTGTAGATGGTCCAGGCCTTGCCTTTCCAACTGCAGGCCAACTGCTTGACCTTGACGCTCCCACCCACGCGCTTCAGGGCGCCCTTGAACAGGGGGCTCCTTAGCATCAGCCAGACCATCCGACCCCCGTACTGGAGCACCCGGAGCGACTCGGCCAGCAGCCTGCCGAACTTATCCCTCCGCCAGGGGCGTCCGCTCACGGGATTGCTCTGGGGGGGACTGGCAACGATCCGCGTGAAGCACATGCTGCGGAACGGCAGCGCGAAGGCGTCCCACTGCCCGAAGAGGACCGGCGCGCGCGCCGCTTCGGCGTTGCCGGTCGCCCATCCGAGCCGCTTCGGGTTGATCTCGCCGGCCGCGATCCGGGCGGGCGGCCCCGCCAGGGCCCGTTCGATGGGAATGGTCCCCCCGCCGCAGAAGGGGTCCAGGAAGACGCCGTCCTGCTCGGGCCGGGCCAGCCGGACCATTGCGGCGGCCAGGGCCGGGTCGGTCTCACCGGGGCTACGGTAGCGCCTGTAGGGCCGCTCCGACAGCGGCACCGGCGTCAGCCGTCCCATCAGCCTGCACCAGTCCTCATGGATGTCAACGCGCAGCTCGAGCGGGCGCGGGTCCAGGGTCACCTTTCGCCCGGTCGCGCTCAAGAGCACGTCGGCGGCCAGCTCTTCCACGTCTGCGTAGGTGAAGGTGTGGTCGCCCTTGCGCCGCACGCTGACCGAGATGTCGCCGTCCGGCGCGCCCTGGAGTTGGCGCCAATGCTCCTCCCACAGGTCCACGGGCAAGAGACGAAGCCGCGAGGCCAACACTCTCAGCTCGGGCACGGTGCGGCCGATGCGGACTCGATCGAACTCAAGGAACAGGTTGCCGGCAACCCGCAACTCCTTCAGCAGGACCGCGTCGCCGTCGAACGCAAAGGCCACCTCGCACCAGTTCCTCTCGGCTTGCGCCCCCAGGCGGTCCTTCACCTCAGCCGCAAGCACCGCCTCCAGGCCGTAAAGGCACGTAGCGACGTAAGTCACCGGTGTTCTTTCCGTGTCCATATGGGTCAGGTTCCCCGCCGGGATGCATTGGACGTTCGGCCCGAGCCACTCAGGTGACCCAGGTGAGGGGGTCAACGGCCCATCCCTCGATGAGCGTGTCGCAGCCGACCGTCTGCGTCTCGCATTCGGTCAGGCCGAGCGCCTGCTCGAGCTCTCTGGCGCCCTCTCCGGCGACGGGCGTTGTAGCTCGCGC
>JAUVVP010000258.1 GCA_030604585.1 Planctomycetota bacterium
CGGCGACCCCAACTTCATCCAGACGGCGGAACTCGACCCGTTGGGCGATTATGCCTACGCCAAGGATGCCTGGGGCTCGTTCACGTTCGCAGGCGCCATGGCCCAGGCGTCGCGCATCTGGGACTCGCTCGGCCGCACGCAGGAGGCGGCCGATTTCCTCGCCCGCGGCCGGCGCGCATATCAGTGGGCCATGGCACACGACCACTCCGACCAGGCATCGAGGGACGCGTGGGCTTACGCAGCCGCCGAGATGTTGCACACAACGCGCGAGGGGACATACAACGAGCACTTCCGGCAGGCGTGCGCATGGACCGAGAACCCGGATGCGCCGCTGGACCAATACCGCAAGTACGATCAGAGCCGCGCTGCGTGGGCCTACGTCAACTGCCCGGACGCGCTGGTTGACGCTGAACTGAAGGACCGCGCGCGGCGGGCGATACTCAGGCAGGCGGACGAGTTCATCGCCAACGCCCGCACGATGGCCTACGCCTTCATCAAGCACCCCTACGCCCCGTTCAGTTGGGGCACGGGCGCCTACGAGAACTTCCTCTTCCCGGTGGTCTGGGCCTGGCACCTGACGGGCGAAGAGGAATACCTGCGCTGGATGGTCCACACGTGCGATAACACGCTCGGCGCCAACCCGCTGAACAAGAGCTGGATCGTCGGCCTGGGCACGAAGACTGTAAGGGCCCCGTTGCACAACAGCCGCTACGGCACCAGCGGCGAGGTAGCCCCCGGCATACAGGCCGAAGGGCCGTACAACAGGCCGGAGGGCTATCGCGTCGCCGAAACGTGCTTCCCGGAGTTCGACAAGCAGTTCCCTCCCCTCTACAATCACGTGGACTGTCATTTCGCCATCGCGATGGACGAGGGGGTTGTGCGCGCCCAGGCCAACACGATGGCCGCCTTCGGCCTGCTGCTGCCGGACCGGCCGTGACGGGCCGGCAAGGGGGCTCTTGACAATGACGAGCAGATTGGTAAAGTAAACGCCGCTTCCGATGCCGTTGCCCAGATCGGGGCTGGTGCCGGAAGGACCCTGACTTACTGCATTAGAACGCGCGGAGGGAAGTGTGCGCGCCACGAGATCACTGCTCCTGTTGCTGCTCTGTTCGGCCGGCCTCTTTGCGGGCTGCGGGCGCGGTGTGGGCTCCGGCGGGCTCGACGCCCTGCTGGAAGAAGGCTGGCGCGCCTACTCGAAGGGCGATTTCGGCGGGGCGATCAACTGCTTCCGGGCCGCCGACAACAGCAGCGACGCAACTCCGGAGCAGGCATTCTCCGCCGTCCTGGGTCTGGCCACTACACATCACTTTCAGGCCAACCCCGACCTGGCCAGAGCCCGAGACTGCTACGGACGGCTCGGCCTGTTGGACACTGATGCTGCGCGTAGACAGAGCTTGCTCGGGCTGGGTCAGGTGGATGTGGCGGAGGGCAAGACTCTCGAGGGCCAATCCAGGCTGGTGAAGCTCATCGGGGACTATCCTGACAGCGTGGAGGCAGATGAGGCGGTTATCCACCTGGCGGACTCGCTCTTCCGGCCGAGCTACGTTGAGGGCAAGCCCGGCGATTTCAAGCTGCCCGGCGAGAACCTCATCCGGAGGGGTCTGAACGCCCTGGAGGGCAGGCTGAAGGCGCGCCCGCACAATCCCCTGGCCGCGGCAATGCACATGATGCTGGCCAACGCGTACGTCCAGATGGAGGATTTCGAGCAAGCAGTCGCACATCTCGTGGCTGCGGAGGAGGAAGGGATCGCCGTCGTCAAGACGCGGGGCACGGTCCTGTGGCGAATAGCCCGCATAGCCGAGAAGGAACTGGGAGACCGCGACCTTGCGGAGGCCTACTACGAGCGGTACGTGGAGGAGTTCGGAAGGACCACGCTCTTCTACCGTGCCCTCAAGAGCCTGGAGCGCGTCCGGGCGCTGAAAGAGGATACAGGAGCGTAGAAACCGTGCAGCGTCTGTGGACAAGCTTGAGACGATACCCTGCCCTGCTGCTCCTGATCATCGTCTACGTCATCGCCTGCGCCGTGGTGGCCAACAACGCCTACCGCGCGGCGGGTGGAGCGCCGGGAGAGCAGCGCAAGAAGGTGCTGCGTTTTGCGCACTGGCAGCTCGAGCCGGGTATCCGCAGCGCCCTGGATCAGCTTATCGCCGATTACGAAAAGCTTCACCCGGACGTTGAGGTAAGGCAGATACTCATCCCCGAAGAGGGCTACTTCCGCTGGGTGAACACGCAACTGATCGGCCGCACGGCCCCCGACATGATCGAATGCGGCCTGGGGGGCGCGGTCGCCTGGGCGCTGTGGCCCAAGTTCTATGCCCGGTATTTCCTGCCGCTGGACCGCTACGTTGAGGAGCCGAACCCCTACAACAAGGGCACGTATCTGGAGGACACGCCCTGGCGCAAGACCTATTTCGACGAGATGGAGGGCGGATACGACGACTCCCTGCAAAGCTACTTCAGGGTCCCCCTTTCGGCCTTCACCGTGCGCCTCTACTACAACAAGGACCTGATAGAGGGCGTGTGGGGGCCGCAATTCCCGGAGACCTACGAGGAGTTCATCAAGCTGTGCAGGGCACTGGAACAGCACGGGCGGTAGAGGGAACAGGTGCTGGTGCCGATCGCCGGTTCGGGCTACAACTTCCGCCAGTTCTTCAACGCCTACCGCACGGCCCTGACGGCCGAGTACCTGGACCGCCTGGACGTGGACTTCGACGGAGCTGTCAGCCGGATCGAGTCGGCAGCCCCCATCTACTCCGGCGCCGTGAAGATGACGGAACTGCCGATAAGGGCCACTTTCGAACTGGTGCGCGAGCTGTCGGAGTTCTTCCCCCAGGGCTACATATCGCTGGACCGCGACGAGGCCGTGTTCCTGTTCTTGCAGGGACACGCAGCCATGATCACCACGGGTAGCTGGGACTACAAGAGCCTGGGGGTGCAGTCCGAGTTCGACATCGCGGTCACGGAGATCCCGCTGCCATCGAAGGACAGCCCGCGCTATGGCCCGTACGTTGCCGGCGCTGAGACGGAGGCGGGCCTGGAAGGCGGCTTCCCCATGGCCATAACCAAGATATCACGGCACCCCGAGCTGGCACTGGACTTCCTCCAGTATGCCTCGTCGCTGAAGAAGAACGAAGAGCTGAACAGGGCCATGTACTGGCTGCCGGTCATCAGAGGCGCC
This sequence comes from Planctomycetota bacterium, assembly GCA_030604585.1. Lineage (GTDB taxonomy): Bacteria > Planctomycetota > Brocadiia > SM23-32 > SM23-32 > JAUVVP01. The sequence continues at coordinate 3,179 of JAUVVP010000258.1, forward strand.
GAGCCGCGGGAAGACCTGAAGCCCTTTGCGCCGCGCATTGAGGGCTACTCGGCCTCCATCGAGTACGAGGGCCCGGGGGTGGAGCTGGCCTACGGGCAGACGAGCGTCCTGTACTTTTCCGGGAAGATTGACTACGAGGAGTTTGTCACGGAGCTTATGAAGGCCTACCGGCGGGAGTCGGCGATGGGCGTCTACGAGTACGTGACAAACAACGAGCAGACGCTCATCCAGCAGATGCGCTTCGCCGCCCTCCGGCGTGCCGACATGGCCGGCGCCCAGGGGGCCGGCGCAGCGCTGACCGGCGACAGCGCAACGCAATACAAGCGGATCATGGAAGCTTACGTAGCCCAACTCGGCACCCACGGCAACGATATGAGGGTCTGGACCCGCCACTCTGAAGCGGCGGCGGAACAGGCGGACTGACGAAGGGAACGATGGCACGACAGAGGGTCAGGTTTTCGCAGATAACGAGGTACTGGCCGCTGTACCTCATGTTGCTGCCCACGCTGCTGCTGGTGGCGACCTTCATGTACCTGCCGGCGGCGAGCGGCGTCTGGCACAGCTTCTTCCGCTGGGACGGGGACGAGGTGTCGACCTTCGTCAGGTTGCGCAACTACGGCAGGGCCTTTACTGACCCCACGCTCGGGCACGCCTTCATTGTGGTCGCGATCCTGTTCGTCGCCAGCCTGTTCAAGATGATCCCGTCGATCGTGACGGCCGTGGTGATCCACCGCATCACCAGTGACAAGATGCGCTACCTCTACCGCCTGCTGTTCGTCGTGCCCATGGTCATCCCCTGGATGGTGGGGCTTCTGATATGGAAGTTCTTCTACAATCCGGTCGTCGGGCTGCTGAACCGATTCCTCAGTGCCACGCACTTGATGGACCTGCTGGTGGCGGCCAACGCCTGGCTTGTGGAGGCGAACATAGTCCAGACGACCGTGTTCGAGGCCGGCCGGAGCGTGGCCTGGCTCGGCGACTCGGACCTGGTCCTGGCGGCCTACATCTTCTGGGGATTCCCGTGGGTCGGCATCATCGGTGTGCTGATCTACCTGTCCGGCCTGGAGAAGATACCGCGCTCCGTCTACGAATGCGCCGACCTGGACGGCGTGAGTTGGTTCGGCAAGTTCCTCTACATTGAGCTGCCGCTGATCGCCACGCAGGTGCGCATCAACCTGGTTCTGCTCATCATCGGCGTACTGAAGGGCTACGGGCTGATACTGGTGCTGCTGGGCGAAACGGGAGGCCCGGGCGGCGCCGTGATGGTCCCGGGCCTGTACATGTACTACAACGCCTTCGTCAAGCGGGAGGCGGGTTACGCCTGCGCCATCGGCATCTTGCTGTTCCTCGTCATCCTGGCCTTGACCTTCATCAACAGCAA
>JAUVVP010000123.1 GCA_030604585.1 Planctomycetota bacterium
CGCCGACCCCGGCAACGTCGAACTGGTCAACCCCGTCGGCCGGCGGCGCATCACCCGCGTCATCCACGACGTGGACGGCACCCACAGCCTCATCCGCGAATGGCCGCCGGTCATGAGCCTCCTCATCCATTGGGCGATGACCTGCGGCCTGGAGGAGGAGTTCGACTCGCCGGGGAACGTTGCGGCCCTCGTTGAGCGCGTCGGCCGCGAGCCGCTGCCTGAGACGGACAAGTTCTGCATCGAGGCCGCCGGCCTCTCCGCCCTCACTCAGATGGAGTACGGCATCCGCCGTGCCGTCGAGCTTGGCAACGTGCGCGGGTCCGCATGTCCGGCCCTCACCGACGCCCAGCTTGAGGCCAACTCCGACGTCGTCCGCCGCATCCGTCGGGGCGAGGAACGCTTCGACGACGTGGACGAGCCGGCTGAGCTCACCGCGTTCATCGCCGAACGGGCGCCGCGGCTCTTCAGACTCTACGAGAGCGTCCTCAACATGGCGTCCCGCGACCGGAATACGGCCGATGCGAAGGAGCACCCCGACCGGTGGCGCGTGCCGGGGTCGCTGGCCTTCCTCACGCACCTGCATTCGATCGGCTGCGTCAGCTACTTCGTCACGGGATCGGTTATCTACCGGGACGGCGGGATGCAGGAGGAGGTCCGCGCGTTGCGATTCGAGATCGGCCCGGGTAAGCTGATCCGCAGCCTGGAAGGCTCGAGTTGGAACCGGAAGCTGCCGAAGGACGAGGTCATGCGCGACCTGTGCCGGCGCGAAGGCGTCGACCCGGCCCAGGTGCTCACCATCGGCGACGGGCGGACCGAGATCCGCGCCGGTGTCGAGATGGGCTGCGTCGCCATGAGCCGCCTGGCGGAAGACGCAGGGCGCCTGCGCGCCCTGCACCGCGAACTCGGCACCAACTACATCGTGCCGGACTTCACGAGCCCGGCGGTTAGGGAACTGATTCGCAAGGAGTGAGGCCGTGGGGTACCGGGGTTCGTACAAGCCGTTCGATCTGTCGCGGATGAAGACCTACCCGCTCAAGGTCCGCCCCAACAAGGTGAAGCTGGAGCGCTACGTGGACTGCGACGCCCTGCGGCGGGCAGCGATCCGCCCCCCAACCACCCCGTGGTACCGCAACGGGCTGCGAGGCGGGGGGCCCGACCAGTCGGCGGGGCTCCGAGAGCTGGCCCGCTACGTGGTCGAGTGCCATCGCACCGGCAGGCCGGTCGTCGTGCTTACCGGCGCACACCCGATCAAGAACGGCGAGATCGCCATCATCACGGATCTGATCGAGTGCGGCATCGTCAGCCTCTACGGGACGAACGGCGCGGGCACCATCCACTCGTTCGAACTGGCGCTCACCGGCGCATCCAGCGAGTCTGTGCGCGACGCCCTGCCCTGCGGCGAGTTCGGCATGGCCTTCGAGACCGGGCACTACCTGAACTACGCGATCGAGATCGGCGCAGGGAACGGGTGGGGCTTGGGCGAGGCGATGGGCAGGCTCTACTGCGACGCCGGGTTCCGCCGCCAGGTCATCGACCGCACATTCGAGCGCCACCCCGACACCGGCGAGTACCTCAAGCCCTACGATGGGTTCCCCCACGTGGATGCATGCGTGCTGGCGGCCGCTTACCGGAAGGGCATCCCCGTCTGCGTGCACGCCTCGCTCGGCACGGACATCATCGACCAGCACGACAGCTTCAACCCCGGAGCGAAGGGCGAGGCCAGCGGGCGTGACTTCCTGATCCTGGCGGAGGAGATGTGCCGTTTCACCGAGGGCGGCGTGATCCTCAACATGGGCACCGCCGTGATGGGGCCCGAGGTGGTGCTCAAGGCCGTGTCGATGGCGGCCAACGTCGGCTGCAGGCCGGACGGGCTCTGGACGGCCGACTTCGACGTGCGCGCGTTCGCCTTCGACGACGAGGTGCGCGACGAGTCGCAGCCTTACTACTATCTTCGGGACCAGAAGTCGCTGGCCACCCGCATCCCGAAGGTGTTCGGCGGCGTGGGGTTCTACTTCGAGGGCTTGCACGCCCACACGCTGCCGGCGTTCTACCAGTACGTGATGGGCGAGTTGGGCGCGGACGCCGAGTCGCCGCGCTGACGGGCAGCAGAAGGAGGGAGCCATGTTTCGCGATGTGGTACTGCAGGACACGACGCCGGAGGAATGGCCGGACATCCGCGGCCGGATCTACGACCGGGTGATGTCGTCCATGGGCACTGCGCCGGACGTCACGGTCGAGCCCACCTATGAGGTGGTCGACGAGTGCGAGCGGTACGGCCTGCGGCACCGGAAGATCCGCTACCCCGTCATGCCCGATGACCACGGCCTGGCCGTCATCGTGCTGCCGGAGGGCGCGGACGACTCGCGTCCCGCGCCGGCAGTCGTTGTCTGTCACGGCACGAACGACAAGCGCGGCAAGGACAGCGTGACGGACCTCGACTACGTCGAGCGGGCCTACACGATCGAGCTTGCGCAGCGCGGCTTCGTCACGGTCGCCCCGGACTGCTACGAGTTCGGCGAGCGCCTGACACGCGGCGAGGATCTCCCCGACGACGAGGTCCGCCGGCGCTATATCGCATCGATGGAGCGCTTCATCGAGGAGCATCCGGAGTGGTCGTTGGACGGCCGGCGGGCCTGGGACCACCAACGGCTGCTCGACGTCCTCGGCACCATGCCGTTCATACGGCCCGGCGGCTACGGCGTGATGGGCAACTCGCTGGGCGGGCGGTCGGCCATCTTCCTGGCTGCCCTCGACGCCCGCATCGCTGCCGCCGTCCCGTCGTGCGGGATCAGCCCGAACCTGACAAACGTCTACCGCACGGTGACGGGGAACCCGGCGTCGAAGTCGAGCCCCCGGTGGATCGACCATTTCCTGGGGCACGGCGGGGAGATGCTCTACGAGTATCAGGACATGATCGCGCTCTGCGCACCGCGCCCGCTCCTGCTGCTCGAGCCCTACAACGACGCCTACAACCCGTACGTGGAGGCCAACTTCCGCTGCTACGCGGCGGGACAGCGCGCCTACGGACTGCTCGGCAGGCCGGAATGCTTCTGCACGCTCACGCACGGCGACGGCCACGACACGGTGGCGGAAGTGCGGGAGTTTGCGTACCGTTGGTTCGCACGCTGGCTCACAGAGGCCCCCGCGGCCACCTGAGGGCCATCAACGAGGAGGCGAGATGTCATGGCGAAGTTCACGTGGAAAGGCAGTCCCGTCGTGGAGCGGCACGGCCCGGTCCTCAGGCCGGAGGACGTGCCCTGGCCCTGCCACATGGCCTACAACGCCGGCATCGTCAGGTTCGGCGGCCGCTACGCCATGCTGTTCCGCAACATCTACTGGAACGAGCGCTACGGCAAGTCTACCCGCAGCATCGGGCGGGCCTTCAGCGACGACGGCATCACGTGGGACGTGGACCCGGACTTCCGGTTCAAGCCCGAGGGCATCACGAATCCCGAGGACCCGCGCTTGACCGTCTGCGAGGGGCGCATCTACGTCACCTTCACCGAGAACTGCCGTGACGGCATCCGCGGCTGCATCGCCGTCACCGATGACCTGGAGGACTACGAACTGCTCAGCATGTCGGCACCCGACAACCGGAACATGATCATCTTCCCCGAGAAGGTGGGCGGCAAGTTCGTGCGTCTGGAGCGGCCCTTCCGGGCCTACGGCATGAGGGGGGACGACAAGTACGACACGTGGTTCTCCGACTCGCCCGACTGCCGCTACTGGGGCAACACGCACCTGGTGCTGCGGGCCAACGACCTGCCGTTCTGCAACTGGAAGAACGGCCCGTCCGGGCAGCCGATCAAGACGGACAAGGGGTGGCTCACGGTCTTCCACGCCACCCACTACGACCCCGACACCGAGTACCCGACCTGGCGGAGCGAGAACTGGCACAAGCTCTACTGCGCCGGCATCATGATGCTGGACCTCGATGAGCCGTGGAAGATCGTCGGCATATCGCAGGACCCCCTCATGGTTCCTGAGGAGCCCTACGAGACCGACGGCTTCCGGAGCTACACGCTCTTCCCCAGCGCCACGCTCCTACAGGACGACGGCACGGTGCGCATCTACTACGGCGCATGCGACACGGTGCTGGCCCTGGCGACGGCGAAGCTGGACGACCTGATCGACCTGTGCAAGCCCGTCTGACGGGGTGGCGATAGGGCAGGGGCGAACGGACAGGCCGCCCCCGGAACGGACCCAAGGCGCCCGGGCGCGTCCGGTTCCAGCCGTCGCTCCTCGCATCGCCAGTGCCCCGAGCCTACCAGCGGAAGAACCGGTAGGGGTCGTCCCATGCCTCCGGCACGTCGAGGTAGAGGCCGTCCAGCCAGCGCTGCTCGCCCTGCGTCTGCAGAGGCGTCACATCGGGCACGGTCGTGAAGCCCATGATCCCACCGGCCTGGCGCACGTCCTCGACCTGAACGGCGATGACGTTCTCGCCGGCGACCAGCGTGCCGGCCGGCAGGCGGTAACGCCGCGGCGCCGCCCAGTAGTCGTTGGGGTTCGTCTGTTGCGTGATGGAACCGACGAGATTGCCGTTCAAGTAGGTGCGGTCCTCGTCGTCGATTGCACCAAGCACCAGGAGCGACTCTCCCTGGGCGATCTCTGGCGGCACTGTGACCTTCACTCGGTAGAGGAAAGTGCCGTCGAAGTCCACCAGGTCATCGAACTGGCTCTCCCAGGAACCGGGCACGTTGATGGTGCGCCATGCCGAGTCGTCGAAGCCGGGCTCGGTCCAGCCTTCCGGCGCCCCGCCCGACAGAAGCGGCAGGCCCAGCCAGCGGCCGGGCAGGGCAACGGCCCGATCGCCGTGCTCGATCCGCATGGTGCCACGGAACTGGGCCAGCGGATCCACCGGGAACTCCAGAGGTCTGCTGAAGTGATCCAGCAGCGGCGTCCGGCCACCGGCGCCCATGTTCGCCAGGAGCCGCGTCGTGCAGTACGACAGCTTGCGGAAGGTCCGCTTGATGTTCATCTTCTCGCCCGAGTAGTCCAGGTGCCAGGGCGCAAGCTGGCAGAACACCACGTTCGCGCCCTCCGCCTTCGCCAGCACGCCGTTGCCGACGGCCGTCGCACCGCCCGAGACGAGCGGCAGCTCGCGCGGGTCTCGGTTGTGCACGTCCGCCGGCGAGACGCCCGCCACAAGTGAGCCCGCTCCGAACGGCTCGAAGTGCGCTGCGATGTGCTCCGCCGGGGTCGTGCGGACGCTCATGGGCAGAAACGTGCTCGCCTCCTCGCCCGTCAGCCCGACCGCCAGCACGTGGCCGCCGGCCTGCACCCAGTCTCGGATGGCCGCCGCACTCCGGGCCAGCTGTTGAACTCCGCCGGGGCCGACCACAAGGACCTGGTCGGCGGAGGGGCTCCCGCCCTCGTAGGGCGCCACCGAGAGGCCCGTCGCCTCCAGGTGCTGACGTCCGGCCTCCTCGCCCGCGTAGACGACCGCGCGGCGCGGCGCCGGCTGCCAGTCGGAGACGTAGCGCAGGATGTTGCGCGCCAGCGCGTCAGCCGCCGGGTCGTCCTCGGTGCGGCCGCTCACGTCCGTCTGGCAGAACAGCACCAGGCCCTGCCCCTCCCGGTATTCCATGAGCGTAGCGTACTGGAGGGCATAACCGCCGTCGAGGATCGGCAGGAAATCGCCCGAGGCCGGCTTCTCGATCAGCGCGGAACCCACGTTGCCCCGGTTGCCAGCGCGCCATGACCGCGGAACGCGGATGCCGCACCACTCCACGACGAGGGGGTAGGCGAGGTCGTACTCGATGCGCGGCGGCAGGACCGTCGCCTCGCCGCGCCAGTTCCAGAGGTGCTCGTCGGCGATGCCCGCCAGCAGCGGATGGTCCGGCACCCGCCGGAAGACCCAGCGCAGTCCGTACTCGGCAATGCGGAAACCGAAGCGCTTCTCGAGCACGTCGCCGGTCTGCTCGAAGATGACCATCTTCAGCCCGTCGCGCACACGCGAGATGTCCGGCGCCGGCCCGGCCAGCGTCAGAGCGCCCTTGCCGACGATGAAGACGTCGTAGCCGGCCAGGCTCGCGTCCGGGCCCACCGCATCAAAGGCAATGCCCAGTTCCCTGAGCATGGCGGCCGTGTCGCCCACCGGGTCGAACAGGGCGACCCGCCCGGCCACCCGGACCGGCTCCGGCCGCAGCAGCACGTCGATGGCGAAGGAATCCTCCTGCACCTCGCCGTTGCCGAACCGAACCGTGGCGGCCAGCTCGTACTGCCCCGGCGCCAGGTTCGTGGGCAGCTCGAACGCCAGCGGGATGCGCTCCTGCTCGCCGGTCGGCAGCGTGATCGTCCGCGCGCCGCTGAC
>JAUVVP010000085.1 GCA_030604585.1 Planctomycetota bacterium
CAAGAGACGGTAGAATGGGAAGCCAGGGAACGGCTTCCCGGACGCACAAAACGGACGTTGAACGGCCTACCTCAGGTGGTTCGGGCCTTATGGCCGGGGAACGGCGTCATCCCGCGTGGATGGCATATCCCGTTGCGGACAGGACGGCGGCACGGGAGCATCTGCGTGGGTCGTGAGTGGCTGCCGGCCGGCTGGTGCCAGGAGGGCCCCAGTAGTTGTCGAGGAGACGGCTGAGGAGTCTGTCTCAGGCGTCGCGCTTCGAGAGGGATTCTGACTGGGGTTTGCCGGCGCCGAACGGGGCGCGCGTCCCGCTCGGCCGACGGCAGCTTCGAACGGCAGGCGCCCATGGCTCGAGATCGCGCATTCACGCTGACCGAACTGCTCGTAGTTATGGCGGTCCTGGCCATCCTGGCCGGCCTGATCATGCCGGCCCTGATGAGCGCAATGGAAGCGGCGCGGCGCACGAAGTGCGCCTCCCGGCTGCACCAGGTCGGCATTGGGTTCCTACTCTATCTGAATGACAGCGGTCAGGTCTATCCCTGGGCGGAGGACCCGGTCAGCACCGATCCATACTACTGGTTATGGATGGGCAGGGGGTGGCGGAAGGCCGTCGAGCGCTACGTGGACGACAAGCTGGAGGTCCTCTACTGCCCGTCGGACGAGACCGCGCCCCAGACGTGGGAGAGCACCTCCTAGGGCTATTCGATGGCGTTCTATCACTCTCCCGCGCAGATCGATTGTATGACGAGCCCGGCCGACACCTACTCGAATCCGCGAAGGACCATCCGCCAGAAGGCCGGCAGGGCAGCCCACCCGAGCAAGAAAGTCATGGTGGCAGAATGGCTCAGCAATCACAAGCCCGTCGAGCCGGACGAGGGCTGGTGGGGCTGGGAGGGGGCCCGCAATTGCCTGTTCGTTGACTGTCACGTCGAGTATCGCCAGGTGTCCGACATACTGCCTGCCAACGATGAGTTCCCCGATTTCAACCTGACGGTGCGTGGGATCAGGGGCCAGGACATAGACTGAGGGCCGCCACGTGGGCTTCGGGCAGGCGCGGCCCGGCCAGCGGCTCCTCAGCGCCGGTGGGCTGTCGGTCGGGATAAGGCTTGACATCCGCGGCCGACGGGGGTAGACGTACAGTAGGCCGTTCGAGGAGCGGACAGGAGAGCAGCGCTCGTGGCCATTGAGGTGACATGCGGGGGATGCGGCGAGAGGCTGAGCGTCGAAGACGAACGGACCCGCCTGGAGGCAAAGTGTCCGGCCTGTGGCTACCCGCTGAGGCCCGCCGGCAGTCGCACCGAGGTGGAGCTTTTCATCCGTTCCGGAATCTGGCGCAAAACGTCGCTGCAAGGCCCCCCGCGCCGCCGCAGACGAACCGTCTGGCCGTGGGTTGTGGCAGGGGGTGCCGTCGCTCTGGCGCTGGCCACCGTCCTGGTCCTCGTCGGGCTGGGAAGGGATGGGACGCCCCCCGAGAGCGCGGCGCCGCGCCCGACGACCGTGGCCGGGCCGCCGGCTGACCGCGTTACAGGTGCGCCGCCGTCCGCCCCGGTCTCTCACACCGCTGCGTCGCCCCGAGGGAGGCAGAGACGGCCGACCGCCGAGCGGTTCCCCGCACGTCGCCAACCGGTCGCCGAGAAAGGGCCGGCAGCGGCGCCGCCGGCTCCCGTGCCGGCACGCGTGGCGCCCGCCGGCTTTGAGTCGGGGCCCCTGGAGCCGGGACTGACGGACAACGTCCGCAGCATTGTCGTGATGCACATGCGCAAAACGATTCGGGCGGGCCGCCTGGGGGTGGCCGTGGCACGGCCCGGCACGAAGGTGGATGTAACGTTTGAGGGCCGGCGCTATCTGGCCGTGGTCCACCGGCGTTTCAGCGCCTCGGCGCTCAAGCCGGGCGAGCTGAGCCTCGAGCGGTTCTACCTGAGGACCACGGGTCCCTGGAAACTGAGCGAGGACGTCACGATCCCTTCCGGGTCCTACATCGCCTATGAAGACGGCACGTGCGAGGTGCTGGACCGCTCCGCGCTCCAGGCCAGAGCCCGGGCGAGGGGGACCGTCATCTCGGAGGCCGTCGCCCAGATCGACAAGGCCTTGAGCGAACGCGACTGGCAGCGGGCGAAGGAAGTCCTGGCGGCGGCGCGCGCGCAGTACCCGCACGCCATTGAGCTTGCCCAGCAGGCGACGAAGATCGAGAGACGGTCGGACTTCGCCACGATCACCGTCATAAACGGCGGCGGCCGCGACCTCGGCTTCCAACTCGTCCGGGACGGGCACACCGTGAAGAGGATAGTGGTCAAAAGCGGAGAGCCCGTGGAGCTTGAGCTTCGCAAGGGGGACTACCAAGGAACCTGGAGGGGACAGGACGGGCCCACCGCCGAAGAGCTGACGGTCTCACGGTCGGAGACCTGGGCGTTCCGAGTCGGCACTCGGTTCCGGGGCAGGAATATGCCGCCCCTGAAGGTCTGGCGCAGGGAAGTGGTGCGCAGAGACAGGGGTTACGCGCCGGGCCCCCGGAGTCCCCAATAGGCCCCCGCCGAACGGTCGGACAGCACCTCGGAGTGAATGCTGCCGCCGCTTGCCTGGTGGACAAGAGAGGTACGCGCGTGGCCGTTCGAGTTAGATGCGGGGGATGCGGCGAGGACCTCACGGTCGAGGACGACCTGAGCCGCACAGAAGCCAGATGCCCGGCCTGCGGACTGATGCTGATGGTTCCCGGCCGGGATTTCACCGGCACGGCGGGCGGCGCCGGCAAGAGTCGAAGGGTTGGCGGGGTCCGTGAAGCCGGCGCCGGTGGCGGGCCCCGCGGCAAGGACGCGGCCCCGCCCCTCCCCGGGGGCTCCTGCCTCTCGTGCCTTTCCGAGCGGGCCACTCGAGGGTGAGCTGGAGGCGCAGGTGCGGCGCATACTGCTGGCATGTCTGCGCGAGGCTGTGGACTCGAGGCGTCGCGGCGCTGGCCTCGTGGTGCAGGCAGCTCAGATTCCCCGGGTGCCCCCTCACGTTTTCCCATCAACGCCGCCGCACTGGCATAGGTCGCGGAGTTGGCGCAAGCCCTGGCTTGGCCGTGAGACATGGGCCCTGATCCCGCCGCGCAGGCCGCGGATCCCGGAGAGGATGGGAAAAAAGCGGAAAAAAACCGGACGAGCGCCACTGTTTACTTGACAGATAGCGCGGCCTGCCGTAACATGCGCAGTTCGGTAGATTTCGCTTCACTGGCGGGGAGGTACCGCCTGGTGTGCCAGGGCTTCCCCGTGTCCGGGTTCCGGACTCTTGTTGATTCCTTCTTCGAGCCAGGCGCTTTGCCCAGCGACATGACATGCCGTCACTAAAGTTCATTCCCGACGACAGGCTGGTGGAGTTGCTGCTGTTGGTTCCCGGCGAACGCAAGGTGGCCAACGTTCAGTCGGACGGGTCCGAGCTGTGGGAACACGTCGAAGCGGCCCAACCCGCTGAGGTCAACGCCGGGCTGCGCGCCGCCCGCCCCTTCTACTCCGCCAAGAGCGTCCTGATGCCGGTCAGCGAGGTGATCGCTCGATATGGCCGCGCCGAGGGCGACCCGCTGGACGAGGCGGCTCAGGCAACGATGGCCGTCATCGGCGTGCGGGGCTGCGAGTGTCGTGCGCTTGCCTACCTGGACAAGGTCATGCTTGACGAGCCGATGGCGGACCCCTTCTACGAGGCCAGGCGCAAGAACGCCACCATCGTGGGGGTTGACTGCGCTCTTGCGGCGGACTCATGCTTCTGCAATCTGCTCGGCGAGACGGCCTATCCGGAGGTGAACTTCGACGTGAACCTTTCCCCCATTGGGGGAGGCCTCCTGGCCGAGGCCGGCAGCGAGAAGGGCGAGTTGGTGATGGCGGAGGCGGCCTCGCTCCTGTCGGACGCAACGGCGGAGCAGGTGGCGGAGCGGGATGCGATGCGCCAGAGGACGGCCGAGCAGCTCGCAAGCCAGAACGCTGATTACGAGTTCCCCGAGGACTTCGTTGAGAGCCTGCCGACGACGCTGGAGGAGCTGTTCTGGCGCGTGGAGCTGGGCAACTGCGTGCAGTGCGGCGGCTGCACGGCGGTCTGTCCCCAGTGCTACTGCTTCCTGATGTTCGACCGGGGGTCGGGCGAGGGCGCCTACGAGCGGGCGCGGGCGTGGGACAGTTGTCAGTTCACGGGCTATTCTCAGATGGCCGGCCCTCCGGGGACAGTGAAGCCCGACCCGCGCCGCGACCACATGAGCAAGTTCCAGCACAGATTCGCGCACAAGTTCTGGTACAACCCGCTGATCATGGGCATTCTGGGATGTGTCGGCTGCGGGCGTTGTGCAGACACCTGTCCCGGCGGCATTGACCTGCGCAAGGTGCTTTCGCAAGTGAACACAGAGTACGCGAGACATGGCTAACAACGTCTATAGGCCGATCCGGGCCGACCTGCTGGAAGTCAAGCCTGAGACTCCCACGATCAAGACATTCCGGATTGCCCCGGACGAGCCGATCGCGTTCCGGGCGGGCCAGTTCGTGCAGTTGACGGTGCCCGGTGTCGGCGAGGCCCCGTTCACTCCTTCTTCCTCGCCGTCGGTCCAGGAGGAGATGGCGATCACCGTCCTGCGCACCGGCACGGTAACCGACGTCCTGCACCAGATGGAGGACGGCGCCGAACTCGGCTTGCGCGGCCCGTTCGGCAAGGGCTATCCCACCGAGAAGATGCAGGGACACAATCTCGTCGTTGTCGGCGGCGGCGTCGGCCTGGCTCCCCTGCGTTCCCTGCTGCATCACGTCTTCGAGCACCCGGAGGACTACGGCCGGGTAGCGATCTGCTACGGCGCCCGCAACCCCTCGGAGCTGCTCTACAAGGACAGCTTCGCCGACTGGGTCTCCGATCAGGTCTCCTTCGACGTGACGGTGGACGTGCCCGACGAGACCTGGGACGGGAAGGTCGGGGTGGTGACGAACCTGCTGGAGGACTTCGACTTCGACATCGAGAAGTGCTACGTGGTGAGCTGCGGCCCGCTGATCATGCTGCGGTTCGTGGCCCTGACCTGTCTGAACGTCGGCTTCAAGCCGGAGCAGATATACCTGTCCATGAACCGCAAGATGAGTTGTGGCTTCGGCAAGTGCGGCCGCTGCAACATCGGTCCCCTCTACCTGTGCAAGGACGGGCCCGACGTCTGCTACGATGAGATCAAGGACTATAAGGATGCCTTCTCCGTCTGATAACGGGACGCCGCGTTGTCTCCTGTGCTCGATGGGTTGCTCGATCGGGGCCCAGGATGACGGCTTCGGGCACGTAAGCACGCTCTACCCCAACGACCTGGGTGTTGCTGGGGGGGCCTGCGTTCGGGCTCTGACGGCGGCGCGGTTGCTCCAGGCGCGTGAGCGCATCTTCACCGGCCGCAAGGGCCCCGAGGCGGCGCTGGCCGACGAGGTGATGCGGGCCCTTGCGACGGGGGGTTCGCGCTTTGATGCGGCTCAGATGGCTGTGCTGGTGGACGTGAACCGCCCGCTGGAAGGGGTTCTTGCCGTCGCCGCCCTGTGCGAGATGAGCGGCGTAGGGTTCGCTCCGTGCATTCCGCCCCAGGACGAAGCCCTGGTGGCCGCCGGGCTGACGAGTTGCCCGCCGTTCGGTGAACTGGCCGCCTGCGACCTGCTGCTCGCCGTTGGCGACCCGTTCAGCTCTCATCCCGCCGTGGCGGGCCACGTCCGCGACATGCAGTTCGGCGAGCGCGGGTGCCGCCTGGTCTGCATTGACGCCGCCTGGGGCAGGACGTCCCGCGGGGCGGACCAGGCCCTGACGGTCGGCCCGCTGAAGATGGCCGGTTTCGTGGCGGCCCTGGCCGTGGCGTGCGGGGCCGGCGCCGTCGCCGAGAGCCTGGGCGGCAAGAGCGTGGAAGACATCTGTGGGTCCCTGGCCATTCCCGTCGAGCAGGTCACCGGGCTGGCCGCCGATCTGAAGTCGGCGGATTCGGTGGGCATCATCCTGTCGCAGAGCGTTGGCCGCTATGCCGCACCGGCCGCCGTGGCCGCGGCTGTGCGGGAGATGGCCGCCGCGCTCGAGGCGAAGCTCTGGCCCCTGCTGGTCTCGACGAACTCGGCGGTGCTGCCCCGCCTGAAGCAGAAGTTCGGAGCGGTCGGACTGGGCGACGTGGTCCGGGAGGCGGAGTCCGGGCGCCTCAAGGTGCTGCTGGTCGTCGGCGTGGACCCGGCCAGCGTCCTGCCCGAGAGGCTCTGGGGGCGGCTGGTCGAGGGATGCGAGGTTGTGGCGTGGGCGGGCTCGCTCCGGAGCCCGTTCGCCGAACAGGCTGACTTCGTCGTGCCGCTGGCCCTGGCCTGGGAAGAGGAAGGCACGGTGCTGGACGCCGCCGGCCAACCGGCCCAGTTCGTGCCGTGGATGTCCAAGCCCTCGACCGTGCTGACAGTGAACGAACTGATGGCCGATCTGGTCGGCTACGCGGGCGGCGAAGCCCTGGCAGCGCCGCGCGTCGAGGAACTGACGACGGGCGCCGTGGCCCGAGCCCCGGCGCAGGACCTCATCGGGCCGGCGATCCTGGAGGGCGAAAGGCCCGAGAAAGGGCAGGCCGTAGTCATCGGTTCGCCCGAGCCCCACGGCTATACGGGCGGCATCTCGCTGGCGCAGTCAAGCTGGCAGACCCGTCTGGCTGCTGAGGAGAGGGCCAGCCTGTCGCCGGCGCTGGCTGACGAGTTGGACATGTCGGGGCCGGGCCTGGTGGAGCTGCGCAACGGCCTGGCGACCACGGTGGCGTGTAAGGCCGCGGCAGCGGGAGATGGACGCGTGGTTGCCCTGCCGGCCCATTGGCAGGCGTTGAGGGAGCTGCTCCAGTGGCGCGGGGTGGACGGGCGCATTGAGGCCGCTCCCGCCCTGGTGAACATACGGAAGGCGTGAACCGAACGCAGCGAGGCAGCTACATGGCCGAGGTGACGACGGTAGATAAGCAACTGGTTGTGGATACCGCCCGCTGCATCGGATGCATGAGCTGTGCGGCGGCTTGTTTCTACGGCCATCTGGAGTTCCCGGGCCTGCGCTACGAGGAGGCGGGGGCCAGCACGGCGATGCCGGCCGTCTGTCGCCAGTGCGAGGAGGCGCCCTGCGTCGAGGCCTGCCCTGCCGATGCCATGTACGTGGACGAAGCGGGCATCGTGCGGCGCAGCCCGGTGCGCTGCACCGGCTGTCGAAGCTGCGCGCTGGCCTGCCCGTTCGGTGTCATAGATATGGAGATGATCAGAAACGAAGTGGCCAAGTGCGACCTCTGTGCGGACCGCACCCCCCGGGGGCTGATGCCGCGCTGCGTGGCGGTCTGCCCGTCGGGGGCGCTGAAGTTCTTGG